>JADFWA010000296.1 GCA_015222855.1 Pseudomonadota bacterium
CCACCTGCCACAGCACCGCCTATGTCCGCCTGATGGCCCTTACATGCGGCCCAGGCTACAAGACTTCCTTCGTGGAATACTGGTTTAAAAACTGCCACGTCAGCGTTCTGATTCCCTCCCGAGAACACATCGTTGTGGAGTATGACGTCTCCCGGGTGTAGGTCACTGCCAAAATATTTCACTATGTACTCACAGGCAGGCTGAATGGCAAAGGCCAGTACAGGGATATATTCGGTCTGCTCCAGCATCCTTCCTCTGGCATCATAAAGACCTGTGACAAAATCTCTGGCCTCATTGAGAATAGGCGAACGCGTGGTCCTCAAAAGGGTCAAACCCATCTCCTCGGTTATGGATTTAAACCTTCTTTGGAGCACAGACGCAAAAATTTTATCAATCTTCTTAGTCATTTCCTTTCTCCTCAAGACCTTACATCAAGGCCAGCAGATAGCTCCCATACTGGTCACACTCAATCTGATATTCGGGGGGAACAAAGATGGTAGTATTCACCTGCTCTATGATCACAGGACCCTTGAGATGGTTCCCATATCCCATCCGATCTCCATCGTATACCTTAACGGAATTAAAACCCATCTCAGACGGAATGAAGGCCTTCCTCTCTCCTTTTAGACAACCGCTTGCATCCGCGCCCTTGTATTTTTCTTTCCTGAAGGTGGGTTTCTCTGTGGTTCCAATAGCGGTCATCCTCAAGTTGACCAATTCCACTTCGGTCTCTTCTTTTTTCAAAGAGTAACCATATAGTCTATCATGTGCTTTGTGGAAGGTTTCCTTTATGCTTTCGTCATTGAAGGCTTTTATGTCTCCGTGTTCCGCATCCACACTAACCTCGTGATATTGACCCACATATCTCAAGTCCAGTGAGTACCGGTAACACCTCCCGTCAGCAGGTATGCTCTCTTCTGCGAGCACTTTTTCCCCGTCTTTTTCAAGCTCTCGGGCCAGGGAAAGAAACCGGGATACGTCGATATACTCTTTTGAGAATATTGAATGATAGGTCCTTACAAAGTCGTGCTTCAGGTCTGATAAAAGCATTCCGGCGGCGCAAAATATAGAAGACTCCTTTGGTATCAGTATTCTCGGTATCTCCAGCTCTTTTGCAATCATGGCCGCATGTATCGGGCCGGCACCTCCTGCGCAGACAATAAGAAATTCTCTCGGATCATAACCCCTTTGAACGGATATTTCCCTTATTGTGGATGCCATATTGACATTCATGATATGAAACATCCCATAGGCCGCTTCCACCAGGCTCATATCAAGAGGACGGGCAACTTTTTCTTCTATGACCTTTTCGGCGCCAGCAAAATCAAGTTCCATTTTACCGCCAGCAAAAAAGTCGGCATTCAAATAGCCAAGAATGAGGTTCGAATCGCTGCATGTGGGTTCGCTCCCTCCAAGACCGTAGCAGGCAGGTCCGGGCCGGGCCCCCGCACTTTTTGGACCCATCTTGAGAAGCCCTCCCTCATCGATCCACGCAATACTTCCACCGCCTGCGCCGATAGTGTTGATCTGCATCATAGGAAGTGCCAGCGCATAGCGATTTACATTACCATCGGTGGTAACTGTGGGTGTAGCATCTTTTATAAGGGCGGCATCAAAGCTCGTGCCTCCCATATCTATTGTAATGAAGTTATTTTCCCCGTGAAGGCTGGTATAGGCTATGCCTGCGATGGGAGCTGCAGCCGGGCCTGACAAAAGGGTGCTGGCTGCCAGCTCCGTGACTGCTTCAGGCGATGTGACGCCCCCATTGGACTGCATTATAAGTAAGATTCCTTTAAAACGTTCATCTCTCAGTTTTTCCGTGAGCCTTAAGAGGTATTTTCTCAGGATGGGGCCTACGGCAGAATTGAGAACCGTTGTGCTCACCCGATTATAAAACCTTACTTGGGGCAAGGTCTTTGAGGAAACAGACAGGTATGCTCCGGGCAGGAGTTCACGCACTTTCTTTTCTGCAAGAAGTTCATTCTTGTCGTTTGCATATGAGTGCATAAAGCATATGGCCACTGCTTCGACTCCCTCGTCTTTAAACAGCTCAATTCCGCTTTCAACGTCAGAAAGATTAACGTCTCGTACAATTTCACCGGCAAAATCTGTTCTCTCCTCCACTGGTATCCTGAGATACCTTGGGACAACCGGAGGTGGAGGAAGATACTTATTGTTATAAAGCTCTTCTCTTATTCCCCTTCTCATCTGGAGAGCATCCCTGAAGCCCTTGGTGGTGAGAAGCCCTGTTTTTGCCACATTCCCCGTCAGCACAGCGTTGGTCGTAACGGTGGTGCCATGTACTATGATCTCAACCTTTTCTAAAAAGGCAGAAAATTCCATATCCTTTGTCTTTGCCATCTCAACAAAACCGTTAACTACGGCAATTGAAGGATCTTCTGGTGTGGAAAGGATTTTGTATATCTCTGAATTCCCTCCGTCATCCATCAGCAAGAAATCAGTAAAGGTCCCTCCCACGTCAACACCGATCTTGAATCGCATAATTCTTACCTCTACTTGAACTTTTCTGAATCCCTATAAACTTATAATTTGGGCGAAGCTCATGCATTCAACATGGTAGACTCATTTCATAAGGCCCGGGAGATAAAGGGCAAACTGTGGAAAAACCATAACCAACACCATTACCAGTGCATCACACAAAAGGAATGGCACCCCCGCCTTATAAATATCTCCCATGGTGGTATTTTTAG
>JADFWA010000297.1 GCA_015222855.1 Pseudomonadota bacterium
AGCGGGTAATGAGTCAGCCAGATCAGTTTTCAGCGCAACTCCGGCCTTTTTCGCCAGAGGTTTTGCTACTTTTATGGAATCTAAAACTATTTCATTCAGGCTCGTATCCGTAAGCTGCAACTTCATAGGCTTACCAAAGTCCAGCATCTCCCCAACCATGGATTCCAGGCGGGCCGTTTCTTGAATAATAATGTCCAGCTTTTTGTGATTAGGATCACCCTTCCCAAGCTTTCTGGAAACTTGTCTGGCGAAACCACCAATGGCCATAAGGGGCGTCTTCATATCATGAGCTATTTCCGAGACGGTTTTGCCAACGGCAGCAAGACTCTCGGTGCGAAGAAGGGCTCTGTGCTTTTTCCTCTCTTTCTCAACAAGGAATCCAAGGATGAATGCAATGCCAATGTAGAGCACCCCTTCCAATAGCCTAATGAAATCCTCGAACGAAAATCCCTCCCATTGTGCCATAGCATGCGGAAGAAATAGTACGGAAACACTTGCGCAGACGTACATGGCCCCCTTTATCCCGAACCAGGTGCTACCCAGGACGAGGGGAACGTAAAAAAGCATGCGGTAAAGAGCATGATAATACCTCATGTCATGCAGGGTGAGATAATGCAGGGAGAGAATGCTGCCAATCATAAGGGCAATGACCGCTATTTTTATATGCTCTTTATTGTTGGACATGGTTTTCTGACTCAATCTTCTTGAGATTAAGGTAAAAATGCACTTGTTTAAAAAAATTGCCGTGGAGAATAGTGAAGTCAGCCTGCTATGGAAGGCGGCCACAATAATTACAGTTCCCCCCTTATATGCCTTTCAGCACATATTGTGCCATATAGAACTGCTTTTCTGTGCTTGGCTAAGAAGTGAATAATTTAAATAGGTTATTGGTTGGGCTTTTGCGGTGGCCTTTTTGGTGAGGTTTCTTGGAGGGTTTGGTAAATATGCCAAATCGGCATTTGTTATAAGTAAAACTTGATATTAATCAAATAGTTGTATCAAATAATGCCATTTTGGAACGGCTCATTTTGGCGTCTGTTTCTATTTAAGACTATATTGAATTCGATGATCAGAACAGGGATCCGGTTGATGAGGATCGCTACATCCTCATCAAAAACGCTGAAGATGTTTGTGGCAATAGGGATTGGTATGATGTAGTTGTGCACAAAGTAAATCACCATTCCGTTAACGGCCACAAAAGAAAGAGGGATAATCAGCAACACCACCCCAAGCTTGAACAGGCGTGTGATCTCCCCCCATGTCCTTTTCGAGCTTATGGATCCGTCGAGCCGCACACAATTACGCAAGGTGGAGCGAAATTATAAGCCCTTAGAATGCTTGATAATCAAGCATTATTTGCCTGGTACCTTTTCAACCCTTTCTCCGCGTCTGTGAATATTAACATTAGTCGGGTTAAAGTGTAGGAAATATCCTCTATCCATAAACTTTAGATTTTCAGGGCGTTACGTCGTTTTTCTATTTTTTCGGATACATTCTGCTGTATGAAAGTCCCTGCACAAAATTGTTTTTATCCCCCTTGGTTTGAAATAAAATACATTAAATTCAGCATGATAGGTTGATCTTAAGCCTTTGGCATAACAGTTGCGTTTAACAATTTCTGATCCAATAGGATCCCAAAGCTATGCAGAGGAAAAATGAAGGTATTGGTTGTCGATGACAATAGGGATATTACTACTATCATCCAAATGATGATAGAAAAGCAAAACCACCGGGTAATAACTGCCACCGATGGGGAAAACGGATATTCGGCCTATTTACAATTTAAACCGGATCTTGTTTTGATAGATATTCAGATGCCCGGTAAAAACGGCTTCGAATTAATGGCAAAGATCCGAAGCCACAACCCCTCGATAATGGCAATCTATATGACGGGTGATCCGGACCGGTTCTTACTGCGACTTAAAGAGGAGCAAAACAGACACCAGGTCGATTTTATCCGCAAACCCTTTTCTATAGCTGAACTGTTAATGATGCTGCCAGAACTTATACCTGCGCACAAAGACTGTTCAACAAGTCATTGTAGAAGTAGTAGGAATCGAATCTAAAAATAATACAGTGCAAATCTAGTACCGCCCATGACAAGCGTCTCGCAGCTTTTTTCGTTGTGCTTGATATAAGGATTGGACCGGGCTTTTGCCCCACATTAACACTAACGAAGGAGAGGTATAAGATGATGAAAAATAGAATTATGTTAAGCCGGTTTATTATTCTATTAACCTTTTTATTCATGTTTTTATTGAACACCGGGGTGATGGCCGGTGAACAAAAATGCGGCCCGATTATAAAAAACAAAGCCCCCAGGGAAGATGTTGAGGAACAGATCAACAAGCTGACACCGATCCTGATTGCACCCGATTATACATACCTGCCGGCCAATGAACAGGAGGTTATCCACTATCTCGTCAAAGCTTCTCGGATAATTGATAATATATTCCTTGAGCAGGTCAGTAAAAACAACCGCCGCATGCTTCGGGCGCTTAAGGAGTACATCGGCACACCTGACCAGGTCTATTACGATTACTTTAAAATCATGTACGGCCCCTGGGACAGGTTAAACAATAATGCCCCTTTTATAAACCTCGATGAACAAAAGCCCCCAGGTGTCAATTACTACCCACCGGATCTGACTCAGGAAGAGTTTGAATCCTGGATAAATGCCCATCCTCACGATGAGGAAGACTTCACCAGTCCATTTACCGTTATAAAGCGCCGCTGGTACCATCTCAAAGCTGTGCCCTACACGAGAGAGTACCGGACCAAACTTCGTCGTGCGGCCCGACTGTTACGCAAAGCCGCCCGACTGACCTCCGACCCGACCCTGGCCGCCTATCTCAAGAGTCGCGCCACAGCGTTCTTCACCAACGACTACCGACAGAGCGACATCGACTGGATCGGACTGGACGGTGACATCGAACTGGTATTCGGCCCTTATGAAACATATGAAGATGAACTGCTCGGATTTAAGGCCGCCTTTGAATCATTTGTTTGCCTGGTGGACCGGGACGAGAGTGAAAAGCTCCAAATTATCGAGACCTTCCGGGAAG
>JADFWA010000298.1 GCA_015222855.1 Pseudomonadota bacterium
CAATATGGCTTCCCTTGCCTTTTCCGCAAGCGCTGCGATATCGGGGTGCGTTTCTTTCAGTGATGTTATCTGCCTGAGATTGTCGGCGGTTCTCGATACCAGCATGGCCATATCGCCATCTGCAATTTCCCTCTTTTCAATGATTTCATTCCAGGGGGCTCCTTGTGTCCAGTCGTAGAGGATTAAACTGGTCCAGAATTTAAGAGGATTGACTCCAAATCCGGCTTCCAGCATCCTTTCAGAAATTGGAGCGACGGTTGAAACCATCTTATCGTATGCGGCCGTCAGCTTTCTGGGGACCTTTTTTTTGTATATCTTCATCTCCTGGTCACCGTCATAGACAAATGGGGCAATGACCGCGGCCAGCAGCCTCTCATCATATTTCGGGAAGGCATCGTTTCTCAGGCATTCGGCGATGAGCAGTGGCTGGTCAAGCCTCAATCTTGAAGCCCAGATGCCGTCCCCTGTCAGTCGATCCTCTTCGTCCACAAATCCTTCCGCTTTCAGGAATGCTAAATGTTTTTGAAAGTCGTTCCACAGGTTTAATTCCGCTTTCTTATGCTTTGTCTGTTGATAAGCGGCAAGTGACTTTTCGAAGATATTCCTGATATCCTCTGGGGTATGCGACAGGAGAAGATTGAGCACCATTGAAAAGTCACTCCTGATCTGGCTTTCGATGACCTCCGGCTTTGTGAAGAGGAGATTTTTTATATGTTTTATGTCCATGAACCTGCCGGGGACAGCCAGCATGAAACCGATCTTGTCCTGACCACGTCTTCCTGCCCTACCGGTCATCTGGTGAAATTCCGTACCGTTTAAAGGGACAAATTCGCGGCCGTTGAACTGATCCGAATTGAACAGAACGATCGTTCTTGCCGGGAAATTAACACCGGCTGCAACTGTGGTTGTGGCAAATATTGCGTCCAGATGGCCCTTTTTCATCATCGTTTCAATCAGGAATTTCCAGGGGGGTAGCTGCCCCCCGTGATGTGCGCCCACCCTCGAAAAACGGAGATTATGCAGTTGCTTGTGGTTTTTCATGTAGGGAAAACGATCAAGGAGGTGATAGAGTTCATCGTTAAAGGACGTTTCCTCGTAATGTTTTGAGGATGGCCCGCAGGTATCCACAGCCGCGTCACACTCCGATCGCGATTTGAGAAAGAAGATGGCAGGGAGCAGTTTAAACCTCGCCAGTACCCGGATGATTTCACCAAAAGGGGGGAGTTTACGTGATCGCCTGTAGCTGCGACTCAATTCATCTTCCATGAAGCGCCTTACCTTGCCGTAGAGCTTTTTCCTGTCCAGGTACGGCTTTATTTTGCCTGAGGGATGGAGGAAGAGGGGATAGAGCGGGACGGGTCTTTTCTCCTCTTTGATTACCACGCATTCCTTTCCCCGTACGGAGCTGAGCCATGCGGAAATCTCGTAGCCGTTTCCGACGGTGGCGGACAGCATCAGGAGATTTACCCTCGCGGGAAGGTAAATCATGACCTCTTCCCAGACAACCCCCCTGTCTTCATCACCCAGAAAATGGGCCTCATCCAGGATGACCAGGTCACAATTCAGATCCTCACCCCTGTGCATTACATCATAGAGCTGGTTTCTCAGGATTTCCGTCGTTCCAACTATTATCGGTGCGTTTACGTTCTCTTTTGTATCGCCTGTCAGGATGCCTACGTTCATGCTCCCGAAGCGGTGTCCGAATTCCACCCACTTGGAGTTGGTCAGCGCCTTCAGGGGGGATGCGTACCAGCAGCGGCCTCCTCTTTCGAAGGTATGCGAAATTGCCTCCTCGGCGATCCATGTCTTTCCCGCTCCGGTAGGCGCCATAACCAGACAGTCAGTCCTTTTTATGGATTTCAGCGCCTTTAGCTGGAATGGGTCCGGGGTGAAGGGTGCCGAAGGCGGCCTCCCGATCCTTGAGAAGATGTCATGAAGCACCGCCTCTGCTTCCGGCTTCATCCTTTTGGGATGTTCCGTTCTCCTGGGCCTTTTATGAAATTTCTTCGAGACTCTTTTTTTGGGATGGTAGTGTTGCATTTTAACCTTTTTAACTTTTAACTCTGAACTCTGAACTCTGAACTCTTCCCCATCTATCACAGATAACACCTGCGGTAAAGGGCTGAGAGTTTTAGGATTGACAGGGAGAAGATGAGATAGTAGTGTTTCGGCGCTTTATGGAGGCTTTTGTAAGCTCGCTGTGGGGAATCTTCGAAATGTGTAGGGTGGCATTTTATATGCCACCGGTTAAGGTCGGGTATAAAACCCGACCCTACAGGTAATGCGAGGGCTATGTATTTTCCCTCAGAGTGGAATCAAAGAGAAAACAATGAAAGAAAAAAGAGGTATATACTGGGGCTGGTTTGTGGTTCTGGGTGCATTTTTAATTTTGAGCATCAACTATGGTTCCCGCTACTGCTTCGGCATTTTTATCAAGCCTATGTCGCTGGAGTACCAGTGGTCCAGGTCGGTGATCTCCATAGCGGCTTCCATTAATATCCTGCTCTATGCGATAGGTGGAATCTTGAGCGGCCGTCTGCTCGACAGAATGGCGCCTAAATGGATCATGACAATCGGCGGGGTGATTACCGCGGCCGCCTTCATCCTGGCAGGGTTCGTTAAGACGCCGTGGCAATTTTATCTCGTCTACGGCCTATTATGCGGTGCCGGTTCGGCCTGTATCGGTGTGGTTGTCAGCAGTTCCTACGTGGGAAAGTGGTTTATCAAAAAGAGGGGTGTGGCTATTGGTATTACCACGATAGGGATCGGTTTCGGGACCATGGTCCTGACCCCCCTGGCCGGCTATATTGTAAAGAATTACGGTTGGCAGACCGGTTTTATATTTCTCGGGGTGATGGTATTCGTTATCGTTGTTACCTTTCCCCAGTTGCTGATGGGCAGGACGAAACCGGAAGATTATGGTCTCCTGCCTGACGGGGAGGAGGGTGTGAAATTGTCATCAACGCCGGCAGGTGATGTGGATGTGCCGTCACTTTCGATGGTGCCCGTTCTCACCGATTCCCGTTTCTGGATTCTAACACTTTGTTATACCCTGGCAATTATGGCGGAGATGTCGGCCTTTGTGCATCAGGTGCCCTATGCTGTGGAGAATAATATTGGAAAAGTCGTCGCCGCTTCATCCCTGGGAATTATCGGGGGTGCAAGTATTTTCGGAAGGTTTTTCTTCGGCTGGCTGAGCGACCGGATAAAAGATGCCAAGTATTCGGCATCTCTGGGATTTTTAATCATGGCCGTAGGGATGTTTATACTGTGGAAGGC
>JADFWA010000299.1 GCA_015222855.1 Pseudomonadota bacterium
GGGCTCGGAGATGTGTATAAGAGACAGTTTCGGACACGAAAAGGGAGCTTTTACCGGGGCCTTACAAAGGAGGATCGGCAAATTTGAACGTGCCCACGGGGGAACTTTGTTTCTGGATGAGATCGGAACCCTTAATCTCACCGCTCAGGCCAAGCTCTTGCGTGTTCTTCAAGAAAGGGAAATCGAAAGAGTCGGCGGGGAAAAGACCATCAAGGTTGATGTGCGGATAATCGCGGCCACCAGCAAGCCACTGGAAAAAGCCCTGGACGAAGGGAACTTCCGAGAAGATCTGTACTATCGTCTCAACATATTCCCGGTATACCTCCCTTCCTTGAGGGAAAGAAAGACGGATATTCTCCTCCTGGCAGATTTTTTCCTGGAAAAATACAGTAAGCGATACGACAAAGGAACAAGGAGATTCGCAACCTCTGCAATTGATATGCTCATGCGGTATCACTGGCCAGGGAATGTTCGGGAACTGGAAAACTGCATAGAAAGGGCTGTAATTCTTTGCAATGATCATGTTATTCACAGCTACCACCTGCCGCCGACCCTTCAAGCAGCCGAAAAAACAAGAACCCCCCCTTCTCGCTCGTTGACGTATATCCTGGAGACTGTTGAACGGGACTTGATCATTGACGCATTGAAAACCACCAAGGGTAACATGACCAAGGCTGCCGGGCTCCTTGATACAACCGAAAGAGTTCTGGGCCTCAGGATAAAGAAATACCGCATTCAGCCCAAGCAATACCGCTGAGTCTTGTTACGAAACCATGGGCACGATTTTATCCACGAAATCCTCTTTCACGGTTTGAACAACGAGTCCACCGAGGACATTTTGATGATATACTAAAAAGATATTCAAAAAAGTCTTGTATATCTCTTCACCGCATCCTTTAAAAAACTTATATCGCGGATGACCGGACGGATTCACAACAAAGACCGGCTTCATATTCTCTAACACCAATCATGCCAGAGTCCTCGAAGAAAGGGGATAAATCCGGGTATCCGAGTAATGAATTGGGACCTTTTGACTACTCAACCATTTAACCGATTTAGAATTTCCCATTTTCCTACATTCCGGTAGGAATGGTCTTTGATTCTACCCCTTCGTAGGATTCAACACTGCATTGTCCCCGCAGGGGAAAATACGCAAACAGTTACTTTCATCAATCATATAGAACAGTTAAAACTATTCATGCCCACGTCTGCCCATATGGCACGCTTCTTGACGTATAGTTACAAAAACAGAGATCAAAGAAACTTTTATAACAGGAGGCACGAAATGAGAAAGATTGCAATGTACGGGAAAGGCGGAATCGGGAAATCGACTACTTGTCAAAACCTTGTGGCAGGTCTTGCAGAAAAGGGGGAAAAGATTATGGTGGTTGGCTGTGATCCGAAAGCAGATTCAACCCGGCTGCTATTAGGCGGTTTGAGCCAGTGTACGGTTTTAGACACACTTCGCACAGAAGGCGAGGATATTGAACTTGAGGATATCTGCAAAGTAGGTTTCAAAGGCATTCTTTGTACTGAATCTGGAGGTCCCGAACCGGGTGTTGGATGCGCCGGCCGTGGCATTATAACAGCCATCAACCTGCTGGAACAGCTTGATGCGTATTCGGAGGATAAAAATCTCGATTTTGTCTTTTACGATGTATTGGGTGACGTTGTCTGCGGAGGATTTGCCATGCCCATGCGCGAGGGCAAGGCACAGGAGATTTACATCGTGGTATCCGGCGAGATGATGGCCATGTATGCGGCCAACAACATATGTAAAGGAATATTGAAATTTGCGGAAGCGGGCGGCATCAGGCTGGCCGGACTTATTTGCAACAGCCGTAATGTCGAGAATGAAAGAGAGATGATCGAAGCGCTTGCCGAAAAGCTGGGGACCCATATGATACACTTCATCCCCAGGGACAAAATGGTCCAACAAGCTGAGATCAATAGAAAAACCGTAATCGAATTCAATCCTGGACATCCGCAGGCAGATGAATACAGAACACTGGCAAAAAAGATGGAAGAAAACGATAAGTTCGCTATCCCGAAGCCGCTTGAGATGGACGAACTTGAAAAGCTTCTCATAGATTACGGTATAGCGGCATAATTGGATAATATTCGAAACAAAACTCTATAGAAAGGAAAATTCAAATGATAATGATCAGATCGATAGTAAGACCTGAAAAATCGGATGATGTCCTTGCAGCGCTTATGGATGCCGGATTCCCGGCGGTAACGAAAGTGTCCGTAGTAGGCAGGGGTAAGCAGCGCGGAATAAAAGTCGGAGAAATAACCTATGATGAAATTCCTAAGGATTTACTCATTACCGTTGTAAATGATGAAGAGAAGGATTTTGTTATAAAAGCCGTTATTCAAGCTGCAAGAACCGGAGATAAGGGGGCTTTTGGAGACGGTAAAATTTTCGTATCTCCTGTTGAGGAATCTTACACTGTAAGTTCGGGAATCAAGGAAACATCTTCCGGGGAAACAGAAGAGGTGAAGATATGAAAGAGGTTATGGCGGTTATTCGCATTAATATGATCAACCAAACCAAAAGGGCTCTTATAGAAGCCGGTATATCTTCCATCACCGCAAGGGAAGCTCTGGGAAGAGGAAAGGGTTTGGTCGATATGGCGCTGCTCAAGGGGGCTGAACAGGGATATGAAGAGGCGATTTCCCAATTGGGACAAAGCCAGCGTTTAATACCAAAAAGAATCTTTTTTGTCGTGGTTCAGGACAAGATGGTGGAAAAAACAATTAAGACAATAATAAAGGTAAATCAGACTGGCAAATCCGGAGACGGTAAAATATTCGTTATGCCGGTATCCGATTCCATAAGTGTAAGAACCGGAGAAAGCGGAGACAAAACACTTGATGACTGACAGGAGGGCAAAACATGGAGCCTATGCATAAAGAAACAACAGACGTAGAGGAAACACAAATTAATTGGAAAGACATAGATCCGAAAAAAGTCAAGCAAGAAATTATGGAGATATATCCTCCGAAAGTGGCGAGGAAAAGATCAAAGCATTTTGTTATAAATAAAAAAGTTGATGATGAAAATTATGCTGAGATAGAGGCCAATGTAAGGACTGTGCCGGGTATTATTTCCCAGCGAGGATGCTGCTATGCGGGATGTAAGGGAGTGGTGATGGGACCAACCCGTGATATCATAAATCTTACTCACGGCCCCATAGGATGCGGTTTTTATAGCTGGCTGACCCGGAGGAACCAGACGGATCCTTCAACCACACCTGATGGCCATAATTTTATGACATATTGTTTCTCAACGGACATGCAGGAAAGCGAGATTGTTTTTGGAGGGGAAAAGAAACTAAAGGATGCTATCCAGGAGGCATATGATATCTTTAAGCCTAAGATGATTTCAGTATTTGCAACCTGTCCCGTTGGGCTGATTGGGGATGATATTCATTCTGTAACAAGGGAAATGGAAGAAAAGCTGGGGATTACCATATTTGGCTTCAGTTGTGAGGGATACAAGGGGGTCAGCCAGTCGGCGGGGCATCATGTTGCCAATAACGGACTTTTTACCCATGTGATCGGTCAGGATGATACCGTTCAGGAAGGAGATTACAAGGTTAATCTGCTTGGAGAATACAATATCGGCGGCGATGCATTCCTGGTGGAAAAATTATTTGAGAAGTGCGGAATAACGTTAATTTCCACATTCAGCGGGAACTCGAGCGTAGATCATTTCCGAAACTCGCACACTGCGGAATTAAACCTGGTTATGTGTCACCGTTCCATCAACTATGTGGCCGATATGATGGAAAAAAAATATGGGATCCCCTGGATCAAGGTAAATTTCTTAGGTGCACAGGCAACGTCAAACTCACTTAGAAAAATTGCCGAATATTACGGAGATCAGAAACTTATCGACCGGGTGGAAGAGGTGATCGCTGAAGAGATGCCGGCCGTGGAAAAAGCTCAGGCCGATGTCAGGCCGCGGCTCGAAGGAAAGCTTGCCATGATGTTTGTTGGGGGATCACGGGCTCATCATTATCAGGAACTGTTTACGGAAATGGGGATGATATCCCTCGGCGCGGGATACGAGTTTGCACACAGGGACGATTATGAGGGAAGACACGTGCTGCCGAAAATTAAAATCGATGCTGACAGCAGAAACATAGAAGAGCTCAAGGTTCAAAAGGACCCTGAAAAATACAATCCCAGAATAGATGTAAAAGAACTCGAAACGCAGGAAAGACACGGTATCAAGCTAAAGGATTATGAAGGGATGATGCCCGATATGGAGGAAAGCACCTATGTCATTGACGACATCAGCCAGTACGAAACCGACAAGCTTATTGAAACCTATAAGCCAGCGATATTTTGCGCGGGGATAAAGGAAAAGTATATGGTACAGAAACACGGGATACCGATGAAACAGCTCCACAGCTATGATACCGGCGGTCCGTATGCAGTATATCAAGGGGCTGTTAACTTTTATTATGAAATAGACCGGATGGTCAACAGCAAGGTGTGGGATCATATCAAGTCGCCGTGGGAAAAGAGTCCTGAACTGGCCGCCATGTATGCATATGAATAACTAGAAGATCAAAGCCGATATCAACCGAGATGAAAGGGAGTTTAATATGTTATTACGACACACGCCAAAAGAGATCACAGAACGTAAAGCTTTGTCCGTCAATCCGGCGAAAACCTGCCAGCCCATAGGAGCCATGTATGCATCCCTGGGAATTCACGGCTGTCTCCCCCACAGTCACGGCTCACAGGGGTGTTATGCATATCACCGGAGCACACTGACCAGGCACTACAAGGAGCCTGTAATGGCCGCCAGCAGTTCCTTTACGGAAGGTGCATCCGTGTTCGGAGGCCAGGCAAATCTGCTGCAGGCAATAGACAACATTTTTACAATTTATGGACCTGATGTCATAGCGGTTCATACAACCTGTTTATCCGAAACCATAGGGGACGATATCCCGCAGATATTCGGCAAGGCCGAGGCCGACGGAAAGATTCCCGAAGGAAAATATGTTTTACATGCAAATACCCCGGCTTATGTGGGAACCCATGTCACGGGTTTCGCCAACATGACCAAGGCGATGGTGGATTATTTTGCAAAAACGAACGGACACAAAGAAAACCGCATAAACATAATTCCCGGGTGGGTGGAGCCTTCGGATATGAAGGAGATAAAGCGGATCGCAGGAGAACTCGGAATAAGTTTTGTAATGTTTCCGGATACGGATAATGTGCTTAACGGCCCCCAGAC
>JADFWA010000023.1 GCA_015222855.1 Pseudomonadota bacterium
CAATGTGTCTTCATTATGGACAGGAAATCTTTGAAGGGATGAAGGCTTACCGGGGGGGTGATGATTCGATTTACCTCTTCAGGCCGGAGGAGAATTTCAAGCGTCTGAACGCTTCCGCCGAGCGGCTCTGCATGCCTTCCGTGGATATTGACTTTATTATGGAAGCATTGAAAGAACTGGTTCTCCTGGAAAAGGATTGGATACCTCACGGCAGCGGCACATCACTTTACATACGACCGGTAATGATCGCGACCGAGGCCTACCTTGGTGTCCATACCTCCGGTGAGTATCTCTTTTACATTATTGTCGGGCCTGTGGGCGCGTACTATCCCCAAGGCTTCAGTCCGACTAAAATATATGTCAGTGATGAGTATGTCCGGGCGGTGCGTGGAGGGGTGGGATATTGCAAAGCGGCCGGCAATTATGCCGCTGGTCTCTATGCGAGCAAGCTGGCGAATGAAATGGGATATACGCAGGTGTTGTGGCTCGATGCCCTGGAAAGAAAGTATGTTGAAGAGGTGGGAACAAGCAACGTCTTCTTTGTGATAGGTGAGGAGCTGATAACGCCTCCACTTTCGGGGAGTATCCTTCCCGGTGTTACCCGCGACTCGGTCATTCAGATAGCGAGGAGCTTTGGGATCAATGTGCAGGAAAGACAGTTATCTATGGATGAAATTACAGCGGCATCTGCCGATGGAAGTCTGAAGGAGGTCTTCGCTTCCGGGACCGCGGCGATTGTTTCTCCCGTGGGTCAGATATATTATAAAGGGAAGGAATATGCCATCAATGATGGGGTAACAGGGCCGCTAACGGAGAGACTCTACAGCGAGATACTCCAGATTCAATATGGAGAGAAGGATGATCCCTTCGGGTGGAGGGTGAAGATATCGTAGGAGGCCATTTTCGGATAGCCTCCGTAAGCATTCTGTTAAATCCACAGGCATGTTGATATGCCTGTGGATAAGATTGTTGATAACGACTGTAAGTGTTAAGTTTTTACCACCTTACACCAGATTGCATACGGTTTAGGCAAAAAATATTACCAATTATTATAATTAGTTACGCTACTTTTGCTCTAACCTCTGCATATTGTTCTTTTTTGTAGGGTAGTTATAAACTCTCTGAAAAAAGCATGCCAGTTTGGGGGTTTTGGATATGAGAATTTGTATAAAATTTGGGGCAATCGGATGTCTGATATTTTTCCTTTTTTTACCGGTACATGCAGAGTCCATGGCTTTGAATGATTTGGTTGAGAAGATACAGGAGAGCTATGAAAGGGCGGAAAACTTTGAGGCGAAGTTCGTCCAGGAAGCAACCATTAAATCCATCAACAAGACCGACACGGAAGAGGGCGTAGTATATTTTAAAAAACCTAAAAGGATGCGATGGGTTTACAGTAAACCGGAATTAAAAGAGCTGGTTATAAATTCGGAAAGGGCGTGGTTTTATATTCCGGAGGATGATCTTGTTTATATTCATGATGCGGAGGAAATCTTTAATTCAAAGCTGACGATAAGATTCCTTTCCGGTATAGGAAAGCTCAGGGACGATTTTCATATAAGCTTTTCCGCAAGTCCTGCCGATGGAGAGGGGAATTATCTGCTCGACTTGATCCCCAGAAACTTCGAGGGTAATATCGAAAAGATGTTGCTTGTTGTGAATAAGGATGACTTTCAGATAATGGGATTTGCCTTTACGGACGTCTATGAGAACACTACCCGAATCACATTCAAGGACATAAAGATAAACAATAAACTGCCCGATACTTTTTTTACATTTACACCGCCGCCGGGAGTTGATATCTGCGATATGCGGAAGGGCCCTTAACTCAAGCGATAACCGTTTTAGCCACTAAGGCACGAAGCCACCAAGATTATTAGAGTAATTCTTTTAATGTCGCATCTGCTGTTTTTTGCAAGTAACTATTCAGCCACCAAGAC
>JADFWA010000024.1 GCA_015222855.1 Pseudomonadota bacterium
CCCATTCTTGCCGCCTCTTTAATCCTGCCTTCCATCTGGCTTATCCCCCTCACCTCTCCCGTGAGGCCGATCTCACCAAATACAACGGTGCCTGAATTTATCGGACGATCAAGAAAACTGGAGGCAATTGAGGAAGCGATTCCTATATCTACGGCGGGTTCATCCACCTTCACCCCACCGGCAACGTTGATAAATATGTCGTGATTACCCATGTGAAGACCGCATATCTTATCCAGAACCGCGACCAGCAGAGACACCCTGTTGTGATCAACCCCGATGGCGGTTCTCCTCGGCATACCCAGATTTGTGGGGCTTACCAGCGACTGAATCTCCACCAGTATCGGCCTTGTTCCCTCAATACTCGGCACGACAACGGAGCCGGCAGCATCTTCCGGTCTTTCCGCAAGGAAAAACTCTGAAGGGTTTGCCACTTCGTTCAGACCATTGTCTCTCATTTCAAAGACACCGATCTCATTTGTCGGCCCGTACCTGTTCTTGATGCCCCTTATAATCCGGTAAGCGTGCCCCGAATCGCCCTCAAAATAAAGGACAGTGTCCACCATGTGTTCCAGCACCTTCGGACCGGCGATAGCCCCCTCTTTGGTAACATGACCGATAAGAAAGACAGGTATACCCGTCTTCTTTGACAGGAGTATAAGCCGCCCCGATGCCTCCCTTACCTGCCCCACACTGCCGGGGGCGGAAGAAAGCGCGGATGAATATACCGTCTGAATGGAATCGACCACCACAGCTTGCGGCTCTATTTCTTTTATATGTTTCAGGATGTTTTCGATATCTATCTCGACCAGCACCAGGAGATTTTTCGATGAGGCGCCGATCCGCTTTCCCCTGAGTTTAATCTGCCTTGCCGATTCTTCCCCGGTGATATAGAGAACTTTAAGACCATTCGCGGCCAGGTTCTGCAAGACCTGAAGGAGAAGCGTCGATTTTCCGATCCCCGGATCACCACCAACGAGTGTGGCGGAACCGGCTACGATGCCCCCACCGAGAACCCTGTCCACTTCATCAATCCCGACCTTGAGCCTCTCCTTCTCATCCGCCTCAATGGAGTCAATAGGCATTGGGGGCTCGTTAAATTGAAGTTCCGCGGAGATACCCGAATCGGAATCCCTTATCTCCTCCTCAACGAACCTGTTCCATTCATCGCAGGATGGACACTTACCCAGCCACTTCGACGATTGATAACCGCAGTTCTGACAGAAAAATGTGGTCTTTATCTTCTTCAAATGAAAATCCTTCCACCTTTATCGCGGTAATATATATATTTTTTTGCGCTTCGGTCAACACAAATTACAAAATGGGTCTTGAGTAACAGGAATAATTCCGATATGTTTTTATAACATTCGCATAAAGAACTTACTGGGGAAATTTCACGATTCAGGACATGTATTACGTGAGGAAGGGGCTTAATTGACCGATGGCGACAAGCGAATACTGGAGAAAAGCCTGTCATTCTTTTGCCGGTCTTTCCATCTCACTGGCCTATCTCTGGCTGCCGAAAGATATCTTTTCGTGCCTCTTTTTCCCGGCGGCGGCAATCTACATAATCATTGAGATTGCCAGGCTCAAAATAAGATGGATAGAAAGGATGTACCTGCTCGCAGCCAAAAATTTTTTACGCGATGAGGAGTACAGTCGACCCTCAGCCGCTTTCTATTTCTTTGTCGGTTCCGCTCTTACCATTCTCCTCTTTCCAAAACAGATTGCTGTCGGCGCCCTGATAGTCCTGGCCATCTCTGATACCCTGGCCGCCCTCGTCGGCCGGCGCTATGGAAAACACAGGATATGGAACAAAACCTTAGAGGGAAGTATGGCTTTCTTCATCTCGGCCTGGCTGATTTTGACCCTGTATTTCGGCTGTGGACCTTTAAAACACCTTATGCCAGCCCTTGCCGGAACTCTGGCTGAGCTTTTACCCTGCCCCATTAACGATAATCTGCTCATTCCTCTCGTTATCGGCCTGTCTTATGTAATCTTCTTTTAGGTTGACAATGCCTATACCACCCTGCCCTTCTAAATACTCCCTATGAACAGAAATGCCCCCAAAAGTAAGATTAATAGTGAACCGGTTATCTCCGCGGCCGTTTGAAATATATCCCGTACCCTGTTTCTGCCCGAAGCGAATTTCAGTACCCCCCGTTTAGCAATGATCGTCAAGACACCGACTGAAGAGATGGTAACCGCCATACCCAGGGCCATAATAAGCGCCAGAATTATGCCGATCTTCAACATATCCATAGAGATTGAAAACAGGAGTATAATGACAGCGCCCGGACAGGGGATCATACCAACGGCGACAGCAACAGGAATCATATTTCTGGTATCCGTTTGATCATAGGAAATGCCGTCTTCCTGACGGCCTTTTTTCCTCCGCAGATCAACAAATGTCTTGATCAATAGAAACAGCCCGATCAACGCGATTAACGCGTAACTTATCAATTTAATTATTCTGCTTAGATCTTCAAAAGAGGTCAGATATGCCCGTTTAACGATTAAATACAATATCAATACTATGATTAGCGCGGAACCAACGTGGAGAAATGCTATCAGATTTCCTAAGAGAATTCCTTTTTTGATATTTGCCTTTTTTAACAAGAAATACGAGAATGTTATCGTCTTTCCATGTCCGGGTCCAAGCGCGTGAATAGTTCCATAGATGAAAGAGATAAGGACAATGATAAAAAACGCCTTCTTAGAATGTGTGTCCTTTATTTCCCGGGTTAACCTGACCATTTGACGATTGAGCTTGTGCTGGAACGGGACGATTTTGTTCAGGAGTTTCTGGACAGGAGCCGGGTACCTGATGGATTTTACGATTTTCTTATCCGGCTTTTTAGATACAAGGGGGTTGTCCCCTGCCAACAAGGTAGAGTGGAAGGTAAAAACCAATATTAAGACTGTCAGTGTAGCAAGTATTCTATTCATTTCTTGACTGCTTCGTAAAAAGCTCCACTATGCCGCTTTACGACATTATAACGGGAAGTAACCTGCATTAATTTGTCATTTCGAACGAATGTGAGAAATCTTAGATTTCTCGTCGTTTCACTCCTCGAAATGACAGACGTAAAAACCGCTTCTTTGCCTTTTTCCTTTGTGCCTCTGTGCCTTTGGTACTTTGTGCCTTTAGTACGGGCGTATTGCTATACGCCCCTACATACCTGAGTAGTTACTATTTCTTTTTAAATCTCACGCTTATCCCCTGAGGAAATACCTGTCCATAATAATAAGGGTTTTCAGTATCATCAATTATCCTGTAGTCGTAATCCGCCGAAACAGCATTTTCGAACCGGACGGGGTCTTCCTCCGCCAGGGCAATGTCTACATAGTAAGTGTCATCATATATGAATATTTTAATCTCTTTATATGACGGGGTTGCCGCCACATGACAGGGGATAAAGAAGGCGTAGACAACACTCTCGTTATCCAAAGAGGCGGAGAAGTCCTTAACATATTTTACTATAAAATCCTTTCCTTCTATTTTTACATGAGTAAAATAATGAAACTTTTTTATATTTGAGAATGCCCCATTCCTTATCTTCTCTATTTCAGCAGCGCTGAATGTGCCGTCCTTATCCCTGTCGTAGTCATGTATTATCATGCTGCTGAACATCTCATCAAAAACCCATTTTGCCCTTATCCCGGACAGGCCGTTCCGATCAAAAACAATGGTTACCGTATTATCAATAAAGACATGTGGATGGGCAAACAGATAACCGGGAACAAACACCGAACAAAATATAATTGACCAGCATACCTTTTTTATCATTCTGTTAATATTGATGGCTTCGTAAAAAGTCCAACTTCTGCGTTCCGCTGCATCCTTCGTCACTGCGGCGTACCGTA
>JADFWA010000300.1 GCA_015222855.1 Pseudomonadota bacterium
GAGACAGGAGTACTACAGGTGGGAACAACTTTTTTTCCTCTGGATGTATGAAAAAGGGCTGGCCTATAAAAAAACATCGGCAATCAACTGGTGTCCCGACTGCGAGACCGTCCTTGCAAATGAGCAGGTGGAGGCGGGACTCTGCTGGAGGTGCGGCACCGAGGTTGAAGAGAAATACCTTGAACAGTGGTTCTTTCGCATAACGTCTTACGTGGAAGAACTCCTGGATTACTGCGACAAGCTTCCCGGCTGGCCCGAAAGAGTCCTCACCATGCAGAGGAACTGGATAGGCAGGAGTGAAGGGCTGGAAATAATCTTTCCCATGGCGGACGGTGGCGGGGATATAAAGGTCTTTACTACCAGGCAGGACACACTTTTCGGGGCCACCTTCATGTTGATTGCCCCCGAGCATCCACTTGTAATGGAGCTGGTAAAGGGAAAACCGGGAGAGAAAGAGGTCAGGAAATTTGTCGAAAAGACAAAAAAAGAGGATTTGATGACAAGGACATCCGACTACTATGCAAAAGAGGGCATATTCCTGGATGCTTACTGCCTCAATCCTGTAACTAGGAAGAAAATGCCGATTTACGCCGCAAACTTCGTTTTGGCTGAGTATGGTACCGGTTGTGTTATGGCAGTCCCTACGCATGACCAGCGAGACTTTGAATTTGCTCAGGAATACAACCTTCCCATGGTTCCGGTTATCCAGGATCCCGATAACCCGCTCAATGTGAAGACGATGACCGAGGCTTATGTGGGTGACGGGATCCTGATCAATTCAGGGCAATTCAGCGGGATAGAAAACACGAGCGCCCTCGACGACATAGCAGATTACCTGGAATCCATCGGTCAAGGGAAAAGGACTGTAGAGTATCGTTTAAGAGACTGGGGGATATCAAGACAGAGATACTGGGGAACGCCAATCCCCATTATTTACTGTGAAAAATGCGGCGCGGTGCCGGTGCCTGAATCCGACCTTCCAGTCGTTCTTCCGGAGGACGTGGTGTTGACGAGCGGGGGCGGATCGCCCCTGACAAGACACAAATCCTTTGTGGAAGCAAGCTGTCCCAATTGCGAGGGTCCGGCGAAAAGGGAAACCGACACGATGGACACATTCGTGGAATCTTCCTGGTACTTTAACAGGTTCTGCTGCGCGGATCATTCAGACAGGCCGGGACTCGACAGGAAGAGGGTAGACTACTGGATGCCGGTGGATCAGTACATCGGCGGAATCGAACATGCCATACTGCACCTGCTCTATTCAAGATTCTATACGAAGATATTGAGGGATTTCGGGATATTAGGTGTTGATGAACCATTTACAAATCTCCTTACCCAGGGGATGGTCTGCAAGGAGACCATGAGATGCGAGGAACACGGGCTTCTCTACCCTGACGAGGTGAAGAATGGTAAATGCACGCACTGCAACGGTGAGGTTACGATTGGCAAGACGGAAAAGATGTCCAAATCTTTGAAAAACGTGATCGATCCGGATTATCTTATCGAAAAATACGGCGCCGACACCGCCAGACTTTTCTGCCTCTTTGCCGCCCCGCCCGAAAGGGATCTGGAGTGGAGTGACGAGGGGGTAGAGGGATCATTCCGTTTTCTAAACAGGGTCTGGCGCATCGTCATGGATTACCTTGATGATGTCAAGGGAATCGAACCCTTTGATGGAAAGGAAGAGCTTGAAGGGGATCTGAAAAACCTGAGGAGAAAGACTCATCAAACGATAAAAAAGGTAACTATTGATATAGAAGACAGATTCCGCTTCAATACCGCCATAAGCGCCATCATGGAACTTGTAAATACCCTTTATCAGGTAAAGCACCCGGACAGGTCGGACACACTTGCCCTCTCCGTTATAAGAAAGGCAATTGAAAGCATCATTGTCCTGCTTGCCCCCATTGTTCCCCACGTTACGGAAGAGCTCTGGGAGATGCTGGGGCACAGTGAAAACCTCTCCGATATTTCATGGCCTTCCTACGATGAATCGGTTGCCGCGGAAGAGGAAATCACGATAGTCGTACAGGTAAACGGAAAGCTGAGAAGCAGAATTATGGTAAGCACCGATGAATCTGACGAAAAGATAAAGGAACTGGCGCTCTCTAATGAGAGGGTAAATAAGTTTATCGCCGGCAAAGAAGTGGTGAAAGAGATATACGTTCCGAAAAAGCTGGTTAACATTGTTGTAAGGGGTTAGTTCCTTAATTGTAAAGTTCTTGCAAAAATGGCAAAAGAATTTGGTTAAGGAACTATATCAAATATCAAAATGAAAAATGCCTCGTTCCCATGCTCCAGCGTGGGAATGCATACCATGTAGGTTCCCACGCTGGAGCATGGGAACGAGAAAAAATCGTAACTACTCAGGTTCACGGTTCAGTGGTTAGAAAACGATCAACCTTGA
>JADFWA010000301.1 GCA_015222855.1 Pseudomonadota bacterium
AAATTACTAAGGCAAGGGGGCAAAATGATAGAAGTGGATTGCAGTCAAAAATCAGGATCAGGGACAATAGTCAGGGATGCGGTTCCTTTCTCGGTTTTGGTCGGGAAGGCGATTCATTTAAAGAACATCAGGGCCAAAAGGGATAAGCCCGGTCTGAGGGCACAGCACTTGAAGGGAATCGAGGCCTCCTCTCAGATTTGTCAGGGCCGGTTGGAAGGAGCAGAAATCGGGTCAAGAGAAATTAGATTTAAACCCGGTGAGTTAATAGGGGGCGGCAGGTTCAACTGGGATATCGGGACTGCCGGTTCCACTACAATGCTGGCTTTGAGTGTAATACCTTTGGCTCTTTTTGCCGATAGCCCCTCAAGCTATAAAATTATCGGTGGTCTGTTTCAGGATTTTGCCCCTTCGGTCTACCATTTAAAATACGTTTTATTGCCAATCTTACGGAAAATGGGTGCAAATCTTGATTTGGAAATCATCCAGCCGGGTTATGTTCCTCAGGGAAAAGGTCAAATAGAGGTGAAAGTCACTCCGTTAAAGGGCAGGTTGAAGCCACTGACGTTGGTCGATCATGGAAAACTGACTGAGATAAAAGGGATTGCCCTGTCTTCTCTACTTAAGGAAAGAAAGGTCTCCGAAAGAATGGCTGAAGAATGCCGGAGAAAGTTAAAGGCCAGGG
The DNA here is from genome assembly GCA_015222855.1 of Pseudomonadota bacterium. Lineage (GTDB taxonomy): Bacteria > Desulfobacterota > Syntrophia > Syntrophales > JADFWA01 > JADFWA01. The sequence goes on from JADFWA010000301.1 coordinate 683, forward strand.
GATATGAACCAGGAATAGAAGTTCTTTATGATACCAAAGAGAATCCTGCTTATCAAAGGCCTTCGATCCAGGCCGGGGCATCGCTGTCCATCTGGGCCGGAACCGATACCGGGTGTCTGATTGGATCAGATATGGCCGGTGTGCCGAGAAGACCTGCTGAGTTTATCGGGAAACGGGTGGCTAAAAGTTTAATCGGCGTTTTGGAGACCGGGGCAACGGTCGATAAACATCTGGCGGATCAGGTAATACCTTTCGCCGCCCTGGCCGAAGGCTGGAGCGCCTATCTAATTCCGGAAATGACGGAGCATATTGAGGCAAGACTGTGGCTGGTTGAAGAAATACTCGGAGCAAAAACGGAGGTGAAAGATCATTTAGTCAGGATTAAGGGAATTGGATATCGGAGAGGCAGACATTGATATCCATACATAGAGACATTACGCCCCTATGTATGGATATGTTTTCAATCCTGTCTGAAGCCTCAGATCTCCTTTGCTTCGCCAATCAACCTGTCAAACTTTTCAGCGTCCACTACCGGTGATGTGGTGAATGATATCCCCGTTAATTTGTGCAGGTCAACCGAGGCCATCATCGCCTGTTCTATATTGGGGAACTCTACAATAAGAATAAGATCATGTTCCCCGAGCAGACAATACATGGACTTGACCTCTCCGCCATGCTTTTTGATCACAGCGACGGCCTTATCTGTGCGTTCGGAACTGATTTTTTTCAATGCCTCTGTTGAGTATTTACCAAACATGAAGAATATTGACATGTCAATCCCCCTTTCTCTGTTAGTCACGGTCCAATAACTGTATTATTAAAATCCCAAATCCTCGTTAATCAAAACGATCTTTACCCTGCCTTTGGGAAATGCCTTCTCCGTAATCGTCCAGGTGTTGCAAATACGGTCAGGACTTTTGCAGTCTTCGCAGTAGGAGGTCTTTGCGCAAGGCGTTTTTTTGCTCAATCGTATGGTATTGACCGGCGCGGCATAGTTCTTGACACGAAACATAGCGTCGTCCACACCGGCAACAATTTTATTCCGGCCGACCAGCACAATAACATTTTTAGGACCGAAGGTGAGGGCTGCGACACGGTTTCCGATCATATCAAGGTTAACGAGCATGCCTGATTCAGTCACTGCATTAGTGCCGGTTATGAACAGATCGGCTAAAAGCGCTTGCCTGCGGCGCTCAAGACCTTCTTCTGGGGAGATGCTTTTATCAAAGGTATCCAGCACCTCAAAGTCCTGCCTGTCCTTGAGGGATTTATAAAGTCCCGTAGCGATGAACGTCTGTGAGCCACCCCAGGAGATGCTCTTTGCATCCGTTCCTGGAATAATTTCTTCCAATACGATCTTTTTGGCCTCATCAGCATTATCGGCCAGGAAAGCCTCAAAGTTGTTCGATTCCAACGTCTCTTTGACATCGGCAAGCTTAATCCGCCAAAAATCTTTGATTGATTTGTCCATCTCATACCTCCGGTTTTAATAACTGCAAGAACTTCCGCATGAACTACATGAGTCATCCCTGGACAAATTAGAGGAGACTGCAAATCCTGATCCCATGTTTCCTGTGATATAATCCACGTGTACAGGTTGAACCATTTCAAATAATTTTTTGTCTATGATATACTGAATACCATCTCGATCGAAAACCTCATCTTCTTCCTTAGGTTCATCCAGAACCATTCCCAGAGCGGGGCCGGCTCATCCTCCTTCGGAAATCATGAACCGGATGGAGGCCATCTCACCTCTTTCTTTAAGAAATCCTTTTATCATCTCACTTGCCTTTTCTGAAATTTCAAACATTTTCCTTCTCCTCCCAATAGAAGTTTTTTCATGTTAGACGACTGCATATTCTTTTACGATAATATAGTAACAATTGGTTTCGATGTCAAAAAACCTTTTTGGACAACGTTATAAGAGATTTATTTATTCCAGATTCTTTCCGTACTCTGCAAGCTCCTCCAATCCGATCCGATCAACCAGCCTGATATTTGAGCCATCTACTTCAATCAACTTCCGGGCTCTCAAGTTGCCCAGGGTCCTTGATAATGATTCAGGACCCGTCCCCAGGATATTGGCGATCTGCAACTTTGAAATATTAAGAGTTATAATATCTTCGGCACCCTGTTCCTCTGATTGATAGAGCAGATAGGCCGCCAGGCGTCCCGGGATTTCCTTTAAGGAAAGGTTCTCTATCTGGATAGTAAATTCACGAAGCCGCATTGAAAGGACTGCCAGTATATTCATTGTGAGAGTAGGATTGTTGGTTATGAGACCTGTAAATTCAGCCCTGGGGAAAAACAAAAGGCGGCTTTTGGAAATTGCCTGAGTATTGGCTGGAAAC
>JADFWA010000302.1 GCA_015222855.1 Pseudomonadota bacterium
GAGGAACGTCCAAGGATTTCAATCAAAGACAAAGATGGAAAAACAGTGAGCCTGCCGGTACCATTGGGGATGGCGCGATATTTGCTGCCGACAGATGCTATTTTGCTGGTTGAAGAAGGAGACGAGGTTAAGGCCGGTGATGTGATCGCAAAGCTCCCCAGAGCAACAACCAAGACCAAGGATATTACCGGCGGTCTTCCGAGGGTGGCTGAACTATTTGAGGTTCGAAAACCAAAAGAAACGGCCCTGTTAAGTGAAATCGACGGGTATGTTTCGATAGGCAAGTCAACGAAAAAAGGCAAACAGAAGGTTACCATTACCCCTGTAGATGTTGGTGAAAAGAAGGAATATCTTATTTCACGCGGCAAACATATAAACGTTTATGAAGGGGATTATATCAGAGCGGGCGAGGCACTGATAAGCGGTTCGGCTATTCCTCAAGACATATTGAATATCAAGGGTGAAATTGCATTGGCACGCTATCTTGTTGACGAAGTCCAGGAGGTTTACCGCTTACAAGGCGTCCGGATAAATGACAAGCATATCGAGGTTATTGTACGGCAAATGATGCGGCGTGTTAAAGTCCTTGACCCAGGTGATACCGATTTTATTATTGAAGATCAGGTTGATAGAAAGCTCTTTGAAGAAGTTAACCGGGAAGTAATTGAAAAAGGAAAGAAGCCCGCTGTTGCCGACCATCTTATACTGGGGATTACCAAGGCATCACTTTCCACGGAAAGCTTTATATCTGCCGCTTCATTCCAGGAGACGACCAAAGTCCTCACAAATGCCAGCATTGCCGGCAAGGAAGACTATCTTCAGGGACTTAAAGAGAACGTTATTATGGGAAGAATCATTCCTGCGGGAACCGGCCTTTATGAGTACAGAGATGTTCAGGTTGAAGCCGGTTAAAAATTGTTTGGAAATAATGGATTATTTTTATATAAAAGACTTGACAATTTAATGGTAGATGACTAAAAATTAGACTTTTGTCGATACATCCAAATTATGAATATAAAAGAATTTAGGGGAGAAAATGCCGACCATTAATCAGTTAGTAAGAAAAGGAAGGAAGCGAATAAAGAAAAAGACAAATACCCCGGCGCTAAAGGGTGCTCCCCAGAAAAGAGGCGTCTGTACAAGGGTTTATACTTCAACACCCAAGAAGCCCAATTCCGCCTTGCGGAAAGTTGCCAGAGTCAGACTGACCACCGGGATAGAAGTTACCGCATATATACCCGGCATAGGGCATAATCTCCAGGAACATTCGGTTGTTCTTGTTCGTGGTGGACGGATTAAGGACCTGCCTGGTGTAAGGTACCATATTGTCAGGGGCACTCTGGATACACTTGGCGTAGAGGATCGAAAACAGGGCAGATCAAAATACGGCACAAAGAAACCCAGGTAGCAAAATGTTACAAGATAAATGATGTACGATATACCATGTCTGAATCTTGTTGCATGAAAATAAATAACAATAGGAACAATGGTGTAGCATATGCCGAGAAGAAGAGAAGTCCCTGAGCGGATAATTATACCTGATCCCAAGTATAACAATAAGCTGGTTTCAAAGTTCATAAAGTCTATAATGCGAGACGGAAAAAAGAGTACTGCAGAGTCGATTCTGTATAATGCCTTTGATGTTATTGAAAAAAGAACAAAGGAATCAGCCATCAAAATTTTTGAACAGGCAATTGAAAATGTAAAGCCAATGATTGAGGTCAAGTCGCGTCGTGTAGGAGGTTCAACCTATCAGGTTCCCACAGAAATCCGGCCTTCCCGGAAAACGGCGCTGGGAATTCGGTGGATTATAGGTTTTGCTCGCAAAAGATCTGAAAAAGGGATGGTTGACAAACTGGCGGCCGAGCTTTTGGATGCCTCCAATAAGAGAGGTGC
>JADFWA010000303.1 GCA_015222855.1 Pseudomonadota bacterium
ACCTTGGCATTTCTGACCTGTTTATCCGTCGCGATGAGCATCTTGATGGTTCGCTCCGCTATGTATTTTCCCATTCCATCATTGATGCGGCGTCCGGCCAGGATCATCTGCGGGTGGTAACCGAGGGCTTCGGCCTTGAAGGTTAGATAGTAGGGGTCCACTCCGATACAATGGCCGCCTACGAGACCCGGACGGAAAGGTAGAAAATTCCATTTGGTGCCCGCCGCTTCCAGGACCTCCAGCGTGTCGATTCCCATCTTGTTAAAGATTATGGAAAGTTCATTCATGAGGGCGATGTTTATGTCTCTTTGCGTGTTTTCAATGACCTTGGCCGCTTCCGCCACCTTTATGGAAGAGGTTTGGCAAATGCCGGCCTTCACAACCTTGCCATAGACCTGCGTTAGCAGATTTAAGGTTTCCTGGTCGGATGCGGAAACAATCTTGGTGGTTGTCTCTATGGTATGAACCCTGTCTCCCGGATTGATCCGCTCAGGTGAGTACCCTACGGTAAAATCTGCACCCATTTTCAACCCGGATTCTTTTTCCAGGATGGGAACGCAAATATCTTCCGTTACTCCCGGATAGACCGTTGATTCGAAGACAACACAGGAGCCCCGTGAGAGGTGCTTGCCGACGGTTGCCGCCGCGCTTCGGATATGTGTGATATCCGGCGCCTTGGCATCGTCTATGGGTGTCGGGACAGCCGCGATTATCAGCCGGCAGGAAGACAAAGCTTCAGGGTCGGATGTAAAATCCAGTGTTGATGATCGCAGCTCTGAATCGGTAACCTCCCGGGTACTGTCATGGCCGGCCTGAAGCTCGGCTATCCGGTCGGTGTTGACATCGTAACCTGTAACGGAAAAATGACCGGACAGATGGACGGCAAGCGGCAGACCAACATAGCCCAGGCCCACCACCGCAATCTTTTCCGTTTTGTTTAAAAAAGACTCGAATAACAGTTCATTTTTCATAGGCAATCTCACATATTCTCCAGCGCCTTCGCGCAGGCATTAAGTGTTTTTTCTATGTCTTCATCCGTATGGGCGAATGAGAGAAAGGATGCTTCAAACTGTGAGGGGGCGATGTTTATCCTGTTGGCGAGCATCTCCCTGAAGTAGCGTCCAAAGAGCTTTGTGTCGCTTTTGCCGGCTGTGTTGAAATCAAAGGGCCCGATCTGTGTGAAGAATATGGTAAACATGGAACCCACGCGATTTATGCAGACGGGGATATTTTTATCTTCAAACAGTTTCTTCATTTCCCGGCAGAGGCGGTTTGTTTTCCAGTCGAGGTCTTCATAATCGGCGTTCTCTTTGAGAATCTTCAGGGTTGCAACGCCGGCCGCCATGGCCAGGGGATTGCCTGAAAGGGTTCCAGCCTGGTAGACGGGCCCTCCCGGGGCAAGTTTTTCCATGATATCTCTTCTCCCCCCGAAGGCGCCTACGGGAAGACCTCCTCCGATTATCTTTCCAAGACATGTCAGGTCGGGTTCTATACCGGCGATCTTCTGGAAGCCTCCATAGGTCAGCCTGAAACCCGTGATCACCTCATCGAATATGAGAAGAATACCGTGGCTTTCGCTTATCTCTCTCAACCCTTCGAGAAAAGCGGGAAGTGGATGGATGACACCCATGTTCCCGGCGACAGGTTCAATTATTACGCAGGCAATATCTCCTCCGTACATATCGACGGCGGATTTGACTGCCTCGATGTTATTGAAGGGAAGCGTTATCGTCAATTCCGCCAGTCCCTTTGGTATGCCGGGGCTTCCGGGTATACCCAGTGTTGCGACACCTGAGCCGGCCTTGACCAGAAGAGAGTCGGCATGGCCGTGGTAGCATCCTTCGAATTTTATGATCTTTTCCCTGTTGGTATAGCCGCGGGCGAGCCTTATGGCGCTCATAGCCGCCTCTGTCCCCGAGTTGACCATCCTGACCATCTCGATGGAGGGAATGGCGCCTGTGATCAGTTCGGCCATTTCAACTTCGGCATCTGTGGGCGCTCCGTAGCTCGTTCCCCTTTCGGCAGCCTCTTTTATCGCCCGGATGACGTCAGGATGGGAGTGTCCAAGTATCATCGGTCCCCAAGACGAGACGTAGTCTATGTATTCCCTTCCTTCCACGTCGTATATCCTGGAACCTGAAGCCCTGCTGATAAAGAGGGGAGTTGAATCAACTGCTCCAAAGGCCCGAACAGGGCTGTTCACGCCACCGGGTATGTACCTTTTCGCCTTTTCGAAGAGTGATCTTGAGTTTTTCATTTAATTCTCCTGGCTTCGTAATGGGCTAAGGGTTAAGGGCAAAGGGCTAAGGGCAAAGGGCTAAGGGCAAAAGAAAAAACCCTTTAGCCTTCGACCTTTTGCCTTTAGCCTTTTACCTTTAACCTGTTTTTTAAAAATACTCCATGCTGCTTTTCTTAAACTCTTCCTCGCTTATGAGAACCTTGAAATCTTTTATACCTGTTACCGATGAGAGTTTTTGCAAAAGTTTTTCCTGATCGTTTTCCTTAAAGTGTATCATGGTGAAGATGTTGTATTTTTCTTCAAAGGGCGGGGTCCTTTCGTAGCAGTGGGTTATTTCTTTGAAAGAGGCGAAAGTTTTGCCCACGGCTTCGCATCTCTCATCTGGGACAGCCCAGACGACCATGGCATTTTGAGTAAACCCCGCTTTCTGATGTCGGATAACGGCGCCAAATTTTCTGATAGTTCCCCGTTTTATCAGGTCATTGATTGCTTCAGTTACTTTCTCTTCCCCGATTCCGACCTCCTCCCCGATACGCTTAAAAGGTCTTTGAACAAGAGGAATATCTCCCTGGATATATTTTGCTATTTTTGTTTCTGTTTTTGTAAGCATAAGGTGTTATGCTTCTTCCAAGATTTCACTTGGAGGAAGATGCCACATTAGGGCAGATACTATTGTATCGAAAAAGTTTAAAGTGCCTAAAGTTAAAGAATGCGCTTTCAGCGCAGCTTGTTTCAAATTTGCCCCCTTCTGTACCACAAACACCCTAAAATAGACATTGAAAATAAAGGCTGTCCTCCCCATCCCGTAGGACAGCCGTCTCGGCTGTCTA
>JADFWA010000304.1 GCA_015222855.1 Pseudomonadota bacterium
ATATTCCTGGATTGCCCTGCGACGGATCGGCCTGTGGAGATGCAAGTCATACTTTTTGCCGGTGATGATTAAAGAATGAAAAAATACCTCGTCTTTCTGACCCTTTTTTTCTCTTTCCTTTTCTGGTTCGTCTGGAATTCTGCCTGGCATCTGCCGTCCCAGTTGGTCATCAGAGGCCAAGTGAAATCTCCCGTAGATGTCCGCGTCAGCTGGGATTCAGGCTCAGGTTTCAACAAGATGGAGTCGGCGGATCTCGTTTTCGGCAAGCCTGTGGAAACCCGCTCCGGAAACCCTGTCGTGAGAATTCGGCGCACCGGCAACCGGCACCCGGCCGCCCAATCAGTGGAGGTCTGGATTAAACTCCTGAAGCTGTCCCAAGATGATCATGCGAACACACTGCAAGCCTTCGCTCAGCAGAAAGGCGCCGAAATGACGGCAGAAGGTTATCTCCATCTACGGGAGGACGGGACTGTGCTCCAGGTGCCTGCGGGCAGGGATTATACGGCAATCTGCTTCGTTGCCAATAAATATGCCGGCTTTGTAGAAATTGAGCTCGATGGTGACAAACGCCTTTACGACCTTTATGCGGAACAGACCCGGGACAAATGGGTGGAGAAAAGCAGCCGGACTTATGCCGCCGGACATTTTCACGCCAGGGTGGATCTGCCCAGATATGATCTTCGTCGGCTACAGATCGCGTCAGCGGAGGCTCTCCATACGTTCCGACTCGAATCAATCATGATATCTTCGGCGAAGGGGGATGTGAGCCTGCCGCTCAGAGGGAGCGGAACTTTTTCCAGTGTCGGTTTCTCGGATTTTTCCAGGAACACCCGTCAGTATTTTCATCCGCTCCATTTTCTTCAGCAGCTTGTCTTTGCAGCCCTCAGCGCCTTTATCACCCTTTTCCTCTTCAGATTCGTACGGATAAGGGGAGGGATAAAGAATGTGTTAGTAGAGAAGAAGCGTTATCTCTTCTGGCTGATGTTCATAGGCGGTATCCTGTCTTTTGGTGCCTGGCTTCTGGTTTACTGGCCCGGTCATTTCACAAGTGATTCCGTCCATATCTGGTGGGCGGCGAAGAATCCCGGATATTTTCTCTATAGTCATCCGGTGATGAATATCCTTTATTACCGGCTCCTCCAGCAGTTCTGGGATTACTTCGCTGTCGTGGGGATCGTGCAGATTTTCTTTACGTCTCTGCTGGGTTCCTATATTTTTTACTGGCTCCATAAGAAGGGTGTTCCGCTTTATATCATTCTGCCTTTTTATTTTCTATTCATTACCTCTATTCCCATCGGGCTTTATACAATCACCCTCTGGAAGGATATTCCCTTTGCCTTGCTGGTGGTTTTCTGGGCTTTCTGGTTTATAAAACTTGTTTTCGAGAAGAAAGAGGGTGGAACGCGCCACTCCCGAAGAGAGATTATCGTTCTGTCTCTGCTGCTTATAGCCATGGGACTCTTTCGCTACAACGGCATCGTCTATTTTGTGATTGTTCCGGCCGGTCTTGCCCTTATGGGAATAATCCCTCCCAAAAAAGTCTTCACCGGTTCCGTTTGTATGCTGATGATAGCAGCGATCCTCATTTCGATGATGGTTATGCTGGATAAGAAACACTTTGTCATAAACCAGAGTCGTTTTTTTATTGACAGGATGAAGCATGCCGGGATTGCCACGACGATGAAACGGATTGTAAAGCAGTATCCGACGATTCTTGACATCAACATAATCAAGAAAAAGGCAATCTGGTACGATACATGGTACCGGGACAGCGGCGTCACGCAGTGGCATTATGATTTCGCCAGGAAGAAAGGGTACAATGAATGGATACATTATATGTCCTGTGAGCCTAAGTCTGAGAAGTTGTACGGGTTTTTGAACACATTGAATCTCAGTTCTACAAACGAGCCCTGGGCCTATTTCACCTGGAACCCTTTTTATTTATTGTATATTTTTCTCATCTGCTTCTTTTACCGTTTTTTCCCCTTGACATCTGCCTATGGCTATGTCGTCCTGTCACAGGTCTTCATTCTTTTGTGGGTTCTGGGTCCCTATAATTATAACTGGAGATACTACTATTTTCTTTTATTTTCCCTCTATTTTCTGATACCTGTCATCGCCCTCGATGCCCGAGGCCTGTGGCGAAGGTTTCAGGATCCCGAAAGGAAAGGAAGGTGGCTTGCATGCCGAAGGTCAGTGTAATCATTCCTTGTTATAATCAGGGTGTTTATCTGAAGGAGGCCGTCGACTCTGTTCTGGCCCAGACATTCCAGGATTTTGAGGTCCTGGTGGTCGATGACGGCTCCACGGATGTGGAGACCGTCAAGATACTCGAAGAATACAAAAGGCCCAAGACCCGGATCATTCATACCGATAATCAGGGGCTCTCGGCGGCCCGCAACAACGGAATCCACGAAGCGCAGGGCGACTACATCCTCCCTCTGGATGCCGATGACAAAATCGGGAAAGGGTATCTGGAAGATGCGGTCCGGATCCTTGACCAGTATCCAGAGATAGGAATCGTCTACTGCGAGGCGTCCTATTTCGGCGTTCGAGGGGGGCGATGGGATCTGCCGGAATATTCTCTGGATAAGATCATGAATCACAATGTGATTTTCTGTACGGCCCTGTTCCGGAAGGCGGACTGGGAGGCAGTCGGCGGTTACAACGTGAACATGGTCTATGGCTGGGAGGACTGGGATTTCTGGCTCTCGCTGATCCACCGGGGCAGGAAGGTTTATCGGATCCCGAAGATCTATTTCTATTACCGCCTGCGGGAGATTTCCATGGTCCATACCATGGACGAGGAGCAGCGCTTCTTCATGCGGCTCCACGCCTGCCTCAATCATCGGGATCTCTATCGGAGTATTGCCGATATCGAGATCCACTCAAGGGTAGCGGAACTCTATCTGGACACAGGGATAGGTTTCAGCCCACATCAGGTCCTGAGACAGATCATTTTCGCCGATCAGACGGTCATTGAGTTTGATCTCAGCGGGTTCCGGGGGATAAAACAAATCCGGTTTGATCCCATCAATGCGCCTGCAACCATCCACCTCAAGGGGATCCGCATCATCGAGGAAGACGGCACATCCCATGAGATTGAAGATTTTCAGAGCAATGCCCTCTACAGGC
>JADFWA010000305.1 GCA_015222855.1 Pseudomonadota bacterium
ACAGCGGTAAAATCAGTGGACGGCGAAACGGTTGAAGTGCCCTGGGACAAGTTGATACTTGCCACTGGTTCGGAACCGCTTGACATCCCGTCGTTTCCGTTTGACGGCAAAAGAATTATATCCAGCAACGATGCCCTCAACCTTCAAGAAATCCCGGAATCGATATTGATTGTCGGGGGTGGCGTCATCGGATGCGAATTTGCCTCCATTTTTGCCTCCCTCGGCTCCGCTGTGACCGTAGTGGAGGCAATGTCGCGGATGCTTCCGCTTCCATCGGTCGATGAAGACTGTTCCAAGGTCATACAGCGGGAAATGAAAAAGCGCAGGATAAAATTCATGGTCAACCGGACGGTGGAAAAAGCAGAAGTTGACGGGAAAAAGATTAAAGTGACCATCGGGCCATCCCCTTTCAACCGGAAACCGAGAGAGAAAGACTTAGCACCCCTGACGGTGGAGGTGGACAGAGTGCTGGTCTGCATCGGCCGCAGCCCCAATACCGCCGATATCGGACTTGAAAAGCTCGGCGTCAAGATGGACGACAATGGATGGATCATCGCCGATGAACGGATGGAAACCGGCGTTCCCAGTGTTTACGCCATCGGGGACGTCCTTGGGCCGTCTAAGGTAATGCTCGCCCATGTGGCCTCAGCCGAGGGGCTAATAGCCGCGGAAAACGCCATGGGGGGAAACCGGACAATGAATTACGGGGTGGTGCCCGGGGCAATCTTCACCATGCCGGAAGTTGCCAATGTGGGGCTAACAGAAGCCCAGGCAAAGGAGCAGGGCTACAACATTCGGGCGGACAGCGCCCTCTTCCGCACCCTCGGAAAGGCCCAGGTCATAGGAGAAATCGCGGGACAGGTAAAGATTGTGTCGGATGCCGAAAACGGAAAGATTCTGGGGGTTCACATAGTAGGACCGCACGCCACCGACCTCATCGCCGAGGGAACCCTGGCCATGCAAACTGGGTGTACAGTAGCCGAACTGGCTGAAACGATACACGCACACCCCACACTCTCCGAAGTCATGCTGGAAGCCTCCTTCAAGGCCATGGACAGGCCGCTGCATGGATAATGGTTGATGGCTGGACGCTCCACTCGGAGCATAAATCTAAGGGGGCTTGACAAAAGAAACAATTTGCTATACTTAGCTCTTTCCAGATTGCTTTTTTTATTAACTGCACTCGCTATTCATTGTTAATCTAATTACGCAGAGGCGGGGTTCATCTCCGCCTATTTTTTTATAAAGAGCACTATTAACAAGATGAACGATACGCTTTTCGCCAAAATTGATCCGGATTTCAAGAGAGACGAGCTAATCACACTTATGGGAGGCGGTAAATCCCGTAAATTCTCTCATTCTGTCCAGATAAAGATAGGGAAACTGGAGGCAAGGTTAAGAAAACTCATGAAGCCCCGTCTGTCCTACCGGACAGAAAAGATCGAATCGATTAACGGTAAGGTTGTTCATCTTTTGAAAGGCCTGTCATTTACAAGTAAAAAGCTTTCAAAAACCATGGAAAATTGTGATGAAATCACCTGTTTTATAGCCACCATCGGCGACGGTATTGAAAAGGAAATTGCACTGCTTACGGATGATAACCGGCTTTCAGATGCATATATCATCGATTCCATGGGATCGGCAGCGGTAGAAAAGATGGCCGAAAAATTTCACCAGGACATGAGAAACAGATACATTGCGGAAGGTAAAAGTGTCACCATGCGTTTCAGTCCGGGCTATTGTGACTGGCCTATTGAAGAGCAGAACAAGCTCTTCAGTTTTTTTGATCCGGCCTCGACAGGCGTCGAACTGACAGACTCATGCCTTATGCTGCCACGCAAGTCAATCTCAGGTATATTTGGGATTTTACCCTCCAATATGCCTGTCTATAATCCCTGTTCGGAGTGCGGCAGGACAAATTGTCCCCACAGAAGAAATTAGAAACCCAATGCCATAAACAGGAGTTAACGTGGATATACGAAGAGGATTGTCAGGAGGTCAATACCGGCCCATTACCGATCAAGATATTGAAAAGATACATGAAACCAGCCTCAGGGTTTTTGCCGAGATAGGAATACAGGTAAATTTCCCCGAGGCGAGGGAGCTATTTCAGAAGGCCGGTGCGGAGGTGGATGGTGCCGGTAAAGTGGTCAAAATAAGTCGAGACCTCGTGGAAGAATTAATCAATAAAGCGCCGTCTGTTATTCATCTCTGCGGGCGCGCGGAAAACGGCGAGCTTGATTGTGAAATTGGAGGCAAGAAGGTATATCTGGGCACGGGAGGCACCGCCCTGAATGTACAGGATCCGGGCAGCAACGATTCACGGAGGGCAAAACTTGATGATGTCGTAAACATGGCACGCCTTGTGGAAACGCTGGATAATATCCATCTTTACATGCTTAACGTATACCCAAATGATCTCCCCGTGGAAGACGTGGATGTAAACCGCTTTGGCGCCGCCCTGAACCGCACCCGAAAACACGTGATGGGCGGAGTCTATACCATTGACGGTGTGAAAAACGTTATCAAAATGGCGGAAATCATTGCCGGCTCCCCCGCCAAGCTTCGGGAACGGCCTATTATCTCTATGGTAACCTGTCCCATCAGCCCCTTCAAGCTGGATGGAAGTTATACACATCTCACTATGGAGGCCGCCCGCAATCATATACCTGTTGTGGTGCCTTCAGAACCGCTTTGTGGAGCTACGGCCCCCATCACACTGGCCGGAAACCTTGTGGTACAAAACGTGGATACCCTGGCCGGCGTGATGCTCGCGCAACTCACAAGCCCGGGCGCCCCTGTAATTTATGGGTGCATCTCTTCTATCACGGACCTGAGGGACATGAAGTACCTTTCGGGGGCTGTGGAAATGGGGTTGATGAACGCAGCCGCGGCTCAGATAGCCCAGTTTTACCGTCTTCCCTATTACGCGACAGCGGGAATGTCCGATTCCAAAGTAAATGATGCCCAGGCAGGATATGAATCGGCCATTACCAACGTTATGGTTGCCCTGGCGGGAGCAAACTTTATCCACGACGCGGCTGGATTTCTCGAATTCTGCATGACCGCCTCCTATGACAAGCTGGTTATCGACAATGAAATTATAGGTATGGTCATGAGGGCTGTGGAAGGCATCGAGGTAAACGACGAAACCCTGGCCTTTGATCTGCTCAAGAAGACGGGTCCGGGAGGGCACTTCGTCTCCGCGCGGCACACACGACGCTACATGCGCTCCGAGCAGTACGTACCGCAGTTGAGCGACAGGGAAAATAGAGACAGATGGCAGGAAACGGGTGCGAAGAATGCCGTAACACGAGCGACTGAGAAGGCAAGGAAGATTTTAAACAGTCCCCCTCAGTCTGTTCTGCCGGAAGGAATACGAGATCACATAAAGAAAGAAATACCGGGGGTGCGCCCTTTGGTAATGTCTTAAAACCCCTAACCCGGACAAGCCGGAACCAAGAAATGGTTCACGGTTCAAGGGTTCAAGGTTGATCGTTTTCTAACCACTGAACC
>JADFWA010000306.1 GCA_015222855.1 Pseudomonadota bacterium
ATATAACCACATTCTTCAAGAAAAATCACGTTGTTATCCACACAGTGTTCAGAAAAAACTTCCAATTCTGACAGAATGTTCGCTCTATTTATGGCCATTGACCCGATTAAATCTAATATCCTGTAAAATAATAATGACTTATCAAGAGGCTCGATACCTTTTAGTTTCCGTTCGATGCATCCCATCTTTTTTCTTAAGTAATCCGGATTTATCCTCTGCTTATCCTCATGAATCGTTCGTCCCTTTTGAACCTTGAAACGTTTTTCCTCATATTGCGGTATATCCAAATAATTTTGAAAATACGTGAACCTCGGGCAGAATAGATATTCCAACAAATGAGAGGCGGTTATCAGAAACTCGGATCTCTCTATAGGTTCAGGAGCTTGGGATTTGGCCTCATGTATTGATTTCTCCCTCCTTTCAAAATGAAATCGTGGAGGAGATTTCGGTCTTAGGAATGGTTAAAAAACCAATATCCTGGTCATAAGCATATTTCATTTGATTATCATGTGAAATAAATTTGTATCGTTCTTTCTCCTCTATAATCATCGAATCCTTGTAAGCTTCAACTTCTCGCTTTCTTAGGGAAATCTGAAAGGTTTTTAATGCCGCTTTTAATTTCTCTATTTCAAAGAGCCGAGCATCTTTCTCCTCTTTTGAAAGCTCTTTTTCTTGAAGCTGCTCCTTACATACGAGCAGTCGATCCATTTTTTTTTCGGCTTCCGGGGTTACCAAAATATAGAGTGTTTCTTCACTGTATTCCTCTATCAGCTTGAATTTTTTGACGGGTATCTGGGAACGGGGATTATCATCGTAATTCAAATCACAAATCGCTGCTAGAAGTTGCTCGGCTTTATTGGTAAACTCGAATTTCTCGAAGTAATCTGCCGAAAGATCCGAGAAATCCTTGCTTTCATAGACATCTTGCTTTAGCGTCTGTTCAACGTGTTGAGCAAGGATTGGCTTATAAACGTAAGCATGATAGGGCTTTCCCTCATGGTTCACGTTGACAAGTTTCAGTAACCGCATCTCTCCCCCAAGTTCGCCGTATTCATTGTTTCGGTTGCATCGCCCGGCCACCTGAACAATAGAATCCAACGGCCCAAAATCCCGGTAAACAAATTTGAAGCTGAGATCTACGCCAGCCTCGATAAGCTGGGTAGAGACCACAATGATCTTTTCACCGGCTTTCAAAGCCTCTTTGATCTGATCTATCTTCCGCACCCTATCATGAGGTACAAGAAAGGTGGTGAGACAAAAAACCTGATAATCCGTTTTTTGATCTCTGATCTGCTCGTACAGGAAGATGGCCGATTTTTTGGTGTTCATGACTATAAGGCAGTTGTCGTCTGAAAAGGATTCGCAAAAATCTTCCGCAAATTCCTCCAGAGTTTGCTCCTTCTTTTGGAAGGTCAGTTTAACCCGGTTAAAAAGCGGGGCCTTCATGTAGATTTCGCTTTGGACCACGGAAAGGGGTTCGCTTTTTTCCTGATCCAAAATCTCCGGTTGTGTGGCGGTGATCAGAAGAAAATAGATATTGAAGCGTTTGCCCAGAACATCAAGCACCTGCTTTAAGAGATGGTAGTAATCCGGCGGGATGTTTTGCACCTCGTCCAGGATGACGATCGCATTTACCATATTGTGGAATTTTTTTAGAAAGCTGTTCGTATGTCCGATGATGGTGTGAAAGAACTGAACAAAGGTGGTGACTATAAAAGCGGATTCCCAGGCTTCCACAAAAAGCCGGTCATCTAGATAATCTTTGTACTCGTACTTTTCCTCTTCCTTTCGGTTTTTCAGGGTTTTGAAGCTAAGATGATGGTGTTTTAACAGATAGCGCTCCGGTCTTTCATCGTATTTTTCCTTTTTGGCAAATCGGATAATTTTTTTGAATTCCTCATAGTTCTGATCAATAATCGAGGTATAGGGGAGGCAGTAGATAATCCGCCCTTCGCCTTTGGGAAGCTGTTTTTTGAGTTTATTTGCAAAAGCCAAACATCCGAAGGTTTTTCCGATTCCGGTTGGCGCGGTGATGGTGTAAAAATGCTTTTTTTGCTTAATCCCTGGATTTGCGACGATTTCGTTGAGAAAATTGTCTCTGAACCGATTGACTGGAAGATTCTGGTTAAACTTTTCCGGCTCTTTCCGACGACAATCTTCGATATAGGCGAAAACATCATTGATCGGTTCGTTCAGATTCCCCTCGAAATATTCCATATCCAGCCGGGCGGCATCTTTTTTGTCATTGTCAATCAGGACGGAAAAAAGGAGATTAACCACAAAAAAAAGTTCTATCTTTTGAGGCTCTTCTGAATACTCGTCCCAAAACTCATCCAAAAAATCCTCGAATTCTTCGATATCATCTCCGAAATCATCTATTTCTATGGCCTTAAGCTCTTCTGTGATATCCAGGTCAAAAATTCCGTCATACAAGGTTTGGATTTGCCTTTCCTGGTGACCCAGGATGTTTTCACCCAGTTTGCTTGCGATGTTAAGATTATCCTCTTCGTCTTCTCGAAGGGTTTCGAGATTACCGTGATGGCGCTTTATGATCAGATAAGCAATCACCCCCCAAACGGGATCGAATCCCTTTTGTAGTACCATGTGATAAGCGACCACTGCGGAGATAAAGCTATGCTGTGTGAGCGCATCCCCCCTTCTTTTACCTCGGATATATTGTTGAAAATAGGTGCTTGACTTTCCGAAATCATGAAATATGCCGATGAGATAAGAAAGCTCGGCAAGCTTATCCTGTGATATAATGGTTAGATTAAGACGCATCTTTTGGATCTGGCGGCGAGATATTTCCCCCACGTTTCGGAGATGTTCTTTCAGCGGTTTTTCAGGCGCGTTTTTCTCCGCCGGATGCGAGATCAGCATGATATCCTATCCCTCATAGAACGTGATAATTTTGTCTTCAATTTGATAGCTGTTTTTAAACTTCCCAAAAATTCGTTTTCCTGATTTCTCATGCAGCACACGTTTGACAGTATGGATCATCCGACCCGGATCGCCCTTGGCCTTTCTCTTCTCCACGATTTTTTCATTTTCCATGTGAACGGGCATCTGATCAACCACTATGTGAGTATCCAGGTTCCTGTCATCCGTCATATCCGGTTCCCCGTTTTCCTGGAGACAAAGTGAGTCAGTATATTCGGCGCTTTCAGTGAAACAGATCAGCTCTTTGGGATAGCTTTGTATATGATCGATATCTGCCATGAACTGCCGTTGGCCCAAATAAACGCCATACCCGAAATCCCTGTGGCGTATCCTGGTTTCAAGGTCATCAAGGAGCTTTTTGAAATCGTCGGCAACCACACCCACATAGATGGTGTAATCAATGGTTTTGCTTTCCGGCATCAGGAGTTCCAGCTTGCATTGGCCGTGCATATTCTTTGCTTTTCCGGTTCCCTTGCAGAGAAATTTGAAATAATCAGGATGCAGATAGTTTAAACTTTGCATTTTCTTTTTTATCCGGGTTCCGGGCGTGACCGCAGCCGAAGTCCTGAATTTTTCAGGACAAAATACCTCGTAGTAGCTGTCACGCTTATATCGCAAAACAGAGGCAAGCATCCCCATGATCACCGTTCGCGGCGGAATCAGATAGGACAGGGAAGATGCATTTGTATAAAACTTCCTGAAATGGGCAAATTGCCCTGAAACCCGGAACGACAGAAGTTTCAAGATGTTATGAGTCATGACTTGTCTTTTTGCTCCTGTGTCGGGTTAATGAGATTCAGTTTGTCTGAAAACGCATTTTCCAGCGCATCCCATCCTTTAAGTTGAAGTGCCTCGTCCTTCCAGTAATGTAGCATTTTGATTTTGGTCTCAAATTTCTTGAGATATTCAACAAGGCCCTTAATATCCACCTTGAAATCATCGATCCCCCTGAGCTTGAAATCATCATCGGCCACAGGGGGCAGCGGCTCACGCAGGTCCTTGAGAAAGGTTTTGTTATCGGCAAGCTCCACCCTCAGATAAAGCCGTGGGGTCTGGCCGATTTTGGAACGGGTTCGGCAAAAGGGAATGGCGTTGATCATGGCCCTGTCAAAGACTGCTATGTCATCATCAGAGAGCCCTGTATGTTTTGCTGTGTTGGCGTTTACAGCTCCATTAAATGCGATAAGCGAGTATTTCACCCGGTAATCCTTTCCCACCCCTTCGCCGGAACTGAAACTAGAGGTTATTGTTGTGCTTTCAATAAGTTCCACCTTGTTTAATGAATATCCCCAGTTAAACTGGATGGGGCCGGTTAGATGGTCGCTTCCGCCAGTTTCAGCAAAAACAGCCCCAAACATCCGGCAGTCAATCAAATCTTTATGAGTTTTCCCCTCATCTTTTAGCTGCTTATTCCTGTATTTGGCATCTTTGGCACTTTCCGTAATAAAGATCGGCTCCCCTAGCTGCTTTTCAAAATAATCCCGGAGATACCGCTTCAACCGGACATCGCTGACCAGATTGGTGCTGGTATCGTAATCCATGCGCGGCTTATTTTCGTTATCCATGTCGCCGTTGGGATTAGTCATCTTTGCATCATAGATAAAAAGAATCTCGCTGTTGTTGGTAATAGTCGCCATTTTTATTTTCCCTCCTTTTTCTCCATGCCTTTTTTTATACCAATGTAATTGGCGTAAGAGATCCCACTTAAAATGTAAAAAACGATCTCTTCCGGTTTCATGGAAGATTCTTCAATTCCTTGAAGCCTGTCCATGATATTGCCCCAGATTCCATACTCTTCATAAATATCCTTTTTATAAATTTGGTAAAAATTTTGTACTTCTCCAACCAGGCGATTTATCCGGCGAGCGGGTATTCCGCTGAAATTGAGTTTTTTCATAAAAGAGGAGGACTTATTCCGCTGTGCGTAAACGATACTGTTGATAACAGTGCCAAGAAGAAACAACCCCTGCCGATGAAAATTTTTTCCATAAATTACCTGATGTGCCTCAATAAATTTTATGTAATCTTCATTTTGAATTTCTGTAACCGTGTTTCCTTTCTTGCCATCCATTGTTTTCACTCCTTTTAACGGTTTTATTTTGTTAAAGATAGAAAGCCACAACACCATCTTAAAGGCAGCCAAAGCATCAGTGTTGTCCC
>JADFWA010000025.1 GCA_015222855.1 Pseudomonadota bacterium
GAGGCTATCCGAGAATGGCTATTTTCCGCAATCTCTGCGTCAGTCTCAGATTTTAATCCTCAAAATACTCAATGTATTCCTGCGGTTAAAATCTTTTCCTTCCTCGATCTTGCAAAAAATTTCTCATTCTCGAACAGCCTCATAGTTTTTACTGGTTCATTGCATCAAGAAATTCCTGATTGTTCTCCGATTTCCTTATCTTATCAATAATAAATTCCATAGCCTCCACAGAATTCATCTCCTGTAAAAACCTCCTCAATATCCATACCCTGTTAAGATTTTCCTGCGGTATCAACATCTCCTCTTTTCTTGTGCCGGAACGGATCAGATCAAACGCGGGAAAAACCCTTCTATCGGCAATCCTGCGATCCAGGTGAAGCTCCATATTTCCGGTACCCTTAAACTCCTCAAAAATAACCTCATCCATTCTGCTCCCCGTATCAATGAGAGCCGTTGAAATTATGGTCAGGCTGCCGCCATTTTCTATATTCCTGGCAGCGCCAAAGAATCTCTTCGGTTTGTGCAGGGCATTGGAATCGACACCGCCGGAGAGGACCTTCCCGCTGGGTGGAACCACTGTATTGTAAGCCCTGGCAAGTCGGGTAATGCTATCAAGCAGAATGACAACATCCCTTTTATGTTCTACGAGGCGCTTCGCTTTCTCAATAACCATCTCCGCAACCTGAACATGCCGTGTGGCCGGCTCATCAAATGTCGAAGATATAACCTCCCCATCCACGCTCCTCTCCATATCCGTAACTTCCTCCGGACGCTCATCAATCAGGAGCACCATTAAAATCACTTCCCTATGATTGGTCGTTATGCTTTTGGCTATATCTTGCAGCAGGACAGTCTTACCCGCCCTGGGAGGCGACACTATCAATCCCCTCTGCCCCTTTCCTATCGGCGTAAAAAGGTCCATTATCCTTGTCGAGAAATTTTCGGGGGCGCATTCCAGATTCAACTTTTCTTCAGGATAAAGCGGGGTGAGATTATCGAAGAGTATCTTGTCCCTGGTTGCTTCGGGGGTTCCAAAGTTGACGGAATTTACCTTGAGGAGAGCAAAATATTTTTCCCCGTTTTTGGGAGGTCTCACCTCTCCCGACACCGTATCTCCGGTTCTCAGATTGAATCTCCTTATCTGCGAAGGAGATATATATATATCATCCGGACTGGGAAGATAATTGTAATCCACCGCCCGGAGAAAACCAAAACCATCCGGCAAAGTCTCCAGAACACCTTCTCCGAAAAGCGTTCCGTCCGTCTCGGCCTGGGCCTGCAGAATGGCAAAGATCAGATCCTGCCTTCTCATTCCGCTGGCGCCGGCCACCTTCAACTCCTTTGCCAGATCGGCAAGTTCACTTATCGGTTGTTTCTTAATTTCCGCTACATTCATAAATACACCCTCCTGCAACCTTCAATAAAATACCCTGCAAACACAACTTAAACAATTAACACAAAGACTATGCCCGTCTATCTATCAAATATTTTAGGCAACGAGCTATAAAAGACAAAATATTTTGACGGCTTCGCAAAAACCCCTTTTCATTTCTCCTGTAAGCTGGAGAAAATAACCCATTTGAAATATCAGACTTTCATTCTGAACTTAAATTTTCTTCCATTAAAGAGAAGCTCTTGAATTTTCTGCGAATTTGCCAAACGTGGATTTTTAAATAATGGGCAGCTAACTTGAGATTATGAACAACATAAAAAGGAAGGTCTTACTCTTAGCATACACCTTTCCAAAAATTTGAAGATATTTTTATACCAAATCCTGCAATATGTCAAGAGTTTTTTGGAAAACTACTTTAACATAATGAAACTTAACTGCCTGCCGGTTCCGCTCCGCTCCCGTCTGTGTGAAAAAAAGATGTCCCTGCGACAGGAGGTACAGATACCCGATAAAGATATATTCCCCGAAGGAACACCGGCGTCTTGAATCTGCAACCTGTTGGCCAGCGGAAGATCGAGCATCCACTTTCCTTTTTCATCACATCTGCTAAAAAAATATTCCCTGTTCGCATCTTCCCTCATTGCTTCAAAAACCACACCATCCACCTGATAACAACAGCGTCCAATCGCGGGACCGATAACGGCAATGATATCCATCGTGCTGGAGGAAAATCTTCGCACAAAAGTATTAACGGCCTTTGCCGCAATTTTCAGGGAAGTCCCCTTCCATCCGGCATGGACAACTCCTATCACCCCTTTTTTTCTATCGGCCATGAGTACCGGAACACAATCTGCCGTCGAGATTCCTATGGCCAGACCCGGTCTGTCTGAAATAATGGCATCAAAATCACAAGACCGATCACCCGCTATATCCAGACTATCATTATCAATAACAAGTATTTCATCCCCGTGAACCTGATTCGCCACAAAGAACTGTCCCACGGACAGGCCAAAGGAGGCAGCGAGTATCTCCCGGTTTCGGGAGACCGCCTCCTCTCCGTCTCCCTCCTGCAAGCTGAAGTTGAGATCCGCAAACTTCCCTTCACTCACCCCGCCCCGCCTGGTGCAAAAGGCATGTGTTACAAAATCACATTCCTTGAGTACTCTCGATTCCAAGTATTTTATTGTGCCTTTTTGAGAAAAATTGAACATAGGTACCTACGCTTCTTCCAAGATTCCACTTGGGGTAAAATGCACCGTTGGGGCAGATACTATTGTATCAAAAAAGTTTAAAATGTCTAAAGTGAACTAAAGTGCCTAAAGTTAAAAGAATTCGCTTTCAGCGCAGTTTGTTTTAAAAACTGATCACGCCGAAGGCGTGTACATTGTAGCGTTAATTTGATTTTAATCTCATCCATTTTTTTCACCTATTCATGACAGCGCTAAGCATAACCGGCTGGTAAAAGCTGCATAGCGAAGCGGCGCAGCATTTACCAGTCCGTGTTCATGCTGTTGCTATGCTTAGGTTTTACTGGCTTAGCTTTGAACTGGCAAGCCGATTTAAACTGACCCCTGCTTCAGCAGCCTGGACTGCAAGTTTTCTATGAATATCCGGTGGAACACGCACCATAAATTTGCCACTGTATTTTTTACAAGAAATTGGGTCAGGAATTTTTTCTTCATTATTGAGCATGTCTTCGATAACATTTCCGACCACTTTTCTAATCCCCTTCAAAGCTGCTTCAGGAGTGGATGAAAGCCAGCTCAGGCTTGGAAATTCAGCGCAAAGGCCGATATACTCTTTATCATCCTCTGACCAGATAACGCGATATGTATAACGATCATTTTTAATCGGCATTGTCTTCCTCCAATCTTTCAATGGCTTTAAGCACTTGTTTTACCTGATATGCTTTTGCCTTTCCTTTACTTTTTTGAATGTTGACACGTGGATCTCCTTGCCACGGTGTCTTATAAATTCTGTGACTACTTCCTGTTTGGCGTGCGTTTCCAAAATAATGGTCACAAACCTTGCACAAATCAGAGAACCGAACATTATTTTGGTTCTGCTCCATTTGGGAGATTATGTCTTTGATAGCAGCCACAATTATATAGTATCAATAATGATACTTTTGTCAAGGGATTTTCGAACTTATGATTGTGATTTTAGGGAAGAGCATAACGTTCCTCTCAAGTGAATTGATACTCATTGAGCCTTCCCTTTGTAGCAGCATTAATTTAAGCTGCGAAGGCACATCAAACCAAACAAAGGAGGAAGGCTCAATGAAATTTTATACAAAATTGCGCTACCCTGGTTTGTATTTTCTGACTGGGTGAAACAACTGATTGAGTGGGTGAGTAGGGAATCTATTCTCCGAACTTCCGGGAGGTATATTCCCTCAAATATTTACAGAGTCCGTCCATATCGTCCGGCAGGGGAGATGAGAATTCCATGTAATCATTGCTTATCGGATGGAAAAACCCGATCCTGCTTGAATGCAGGGCCTGCCTTTTCATGGCCTTCACCTTTGTCCGGAGTAAATTGTCGTTTATGGAATTGACCCTCTTCGAACTGCCGTAAACGGTATCGCCAACAACCGGATGACCTGAAGCGTTTAAATGCACCCTGATCTGGTGGGTCCTTCCCGTCTCAATTGCGGCATCGAGGAGGGTAATAACACCGTAGCGTTCGACCACCTTCCATCGCGTAATCGCCTCCTTCCCACTCCTGCTTTCCGCAGACATCTTCTTCCTGTCCACAGGATGCCTCCCCACAGGTAAATCAATAACGCCTTCCTCCCCTTCCACATCCCCATAAACAAGGACATTATATATCTTTTTCACGAGGTGATCCTTGAACTGCCCCGCCAGCCCCCTGTGAGCCTCGTCCGATTTTGTCACAACCATCAGACCGGAGGTGCCTTTATCCAGTCGGTGGACGATTCCGGGCCTGAGAACACCGCCTATCCCTGAGAGATCCCTGCAGTGAAAGAGAAGTGCGTTGACGAGAGTCCCCTGATAATTACCCGCTGCCGGGTGTACAACCATACCGGCAGATTTGTCCACCACCAGAACAGATTTATCTTCATATACGATATTAAGAGGAATATCCTCGGGGAGCACATCATATTCTTTGGCTTCCTGCCTTAAAAAAACGACCGTATCCCCTTCCTTCAGCTTGTGGCTCGCTTTGACCTTAGATCCGTTAACCCATACAAAACCCTCATCCGTCACCCGCTTTACCTGGGAGCGAGACAGAGAAACATCCCGCAGGGAAAGGAAAACATCGACCCTCATCCCGCTTTCACTGCCGTCAACCCTGAACTCAAATTTTTTCTGTCCCATAGACATCACCAACCCAAAGCTCCCGAATCAAACATCTTCAGCAAAAACCTGCTGCAGCCCCTCCTCGATAAATGCAAACTCCTCTTCATCAACTGTCCTTGAATCGATGAGAACCTCATCTTCGGCAATCCTGACAACAACGGGAACCTCGCAATGCCTCAGTCGCTCACCCAGCCTGCCTGCCGACATACAGGGTGATTTAATACTCAAAAGCATCGTAGGAATCTCCTGCGTGGGAAGTGCGCCGCCGCCGGTCATGGAAGTCCCTTCCTTCAGTACAAGAACCAATCCCTCAATATGCGACTTTTTCAATATTGTCAGGAGCTTTTTCGCCCTCTTCTCGACATCGGCAAGAGGTTCTGTTATCGCACGAAGGATCCTGATACCGGAAACAGCATCTTCACCGTTCAGATATTGCTTCATGGTGGCTTCCAGGGCGGCAAGGGTCAATTTATCTATCCTCAAGGCGCGGTTTAGCGGATTTTTTTTGATTTTTTGCAATATGTCCCTGTTTCCCAGTATAATCCCCGCCTGCGGACCACCCAGAAGCTTATCACCACTGAAGGTCACCACATCAACCCCTGTTTTCAAGACTTCCTGAACGGTAGGTTCTCTTTCAAAACCGTACCTGTCCAGTTCGACAAAACAGCCGCTCCCCAAATCGTTCATCACGGGGATATCTGCATTCTTCCCGATTTCCACCAGCGCGGGGAGCCCTATCTCCTCGGTAAAACCAACTATCCTGAAGTTACTTGTGTGAACCTTCAAAATGAGTCCGGTGTTATTATTCACCGCGTCCTCATAATCGGAAAGATGGGTCCTGTTGGTAGTTCCTATTTCTCTCAATATGGCCCCACTCTTTTCCATAACCTCGGGAATACGGAACTCTCCCCCGATCTCAATAAGCTCACCCCTCGATACGATCGCCTCTTTCCCTAAAGCCAGGGTATTCAAGACAAGCAATACGGCAGCGGCGTTATTGTTGACAACCAGCGCGTCTTCCGCTCCCGAGAGTTCGCAGAGGATTCTCTGCACATGGTCATACCGAAGCCCACGCTTTCCCTTTTCCAGATCAAACTCCAGATTCGAATACCCGCAGCTCACCTCCAAAATCCTCTCCAGCGCCTCTTTACCAAGAGGCGCCCTGCCGAGGTTGGTATGCAGAATGACCCCGGTGGCGTTCACCACACGGCGGAGACTGTACCGCCGGAGGTTTTCTATCCTTCCAATCACTGCATCCGCCACTTCATCAAGCGAAGGAACGTGAATGTTCGTATCATCCTTTTTTGCAGACAATATCAATTCCCTTGTATCCCCCACAACCGAACGGCATGCAGACAGCACCACATCTCTTGGGGCCTTTTTAAGTATTCCCCTTTTTTTTAAAACGAGCATGATCTCGTCAATCTTGGGAAGGTTTTTTAATAATTCCTTCATAGCATTCCACCCTTATTCCCCGGGCTTTAGCCCTTTTCAGCAAGGCAAAAATCCCGAAAGTTGTTCACCGCAATGAAAAATTCTCTCATCATAATAACCCAGTAATACCGGCCGCGGTCCGTCAGATAAAATGCACCCATTTTATAACGCAAACCGCCGATCAAGACGAAGGCAAGAATATCATACCAGAGATACCGATAGAAATCCGCACCATACTTTTCCCGTAAAGCTGCAGGATCAAGCTCCATGCCAAAGAGTTTCATCATGAAATCGTAGCGTATCCGCTCCCTCTTTGTAAAATGACGGGAAGCCATAAGGGGGATTTCACCCCGGCTGATCTGATCAATATATTCACGGATGTTGAAGGTATTCGCATAGCATGTACCGTTTAAATATCCGATAGAGCCGCTCCCGAGCCCCGCATATTCGTCATAATCCACAATATACTCGTCAATCATGGAGTCCTTTCTGGAGAAACACCAGGCCGATGAGAGGCGGTAGTGCGGCGTCAGCCGTTTCAAAATCCGGTGGTAATGCATCTCTTCCTGATGGTAGTCCACACGGCCAAGGGTTTTCTCGACAATCTTTCTGGTGGAATCGGAAACCATCAACGGATAATAGGTAACCTGATCAATTTCCATCCCGGCAAGTATGTCCAGATCCCTGTTCAGTATCTCCGGGGTCTGGGAAGAAAAATTAAAGATCATGTCCGCATTGAGCGTATCAAAGTGTCCCAGTGTAGACCGCAATCGCTCGGCAATCTCCTCGCCGCTTCCATATTTGTCGTACCGACCCATGGCCTTCAGGAGGCCATCGTCAAAGCTCTGTACGCCCACCGACAGACGGTTCACGCCGGCCCGTTTCAATATCTCAATGTTCGTTTCTGTCAGGTGATTCGGGTTGGTCTCCACGGAAATTTCACGGATCGGGAAACTCGCCCTGATCAGCAAGAGCGTCTCTTCCAGCTCATCCATCAGGATGGTGGGCGTTCCTCCCCCCACGTAGAGCCCGCCAAAATCATAACCTTTCTCTTTATAAAGCAGGATTTCCTTTCTGAGGGCATTGAAATAATCCCGGCAAAGTGTCTCCTCAAAAACGACACGGTTGAAAGAACAGTAAGGACAGAGCTTCTCACAAAATGGAATGTGGATATAAAGAAGGCGCATCTGTGCTGAATCATCCGGGGGAAGGATCGGTCTCTCTCCTTCCTCAAAGTTCATGGCCCTCGCGAACTCCCGCCTGGCCCCCCTGGTTATCAATTCATTTATCAAAGCAGTAATCCTCTATACTGAGATTCCCTTTAAAGCCAGCGGAACGTTAACAAACATCGGTAAAATTATCAAGAATCTATATGATAATCCGCAACACCCTTGAAATAAAAATGTGATAATGGTAGTTAATAAATATTAAGCTATAATCTATTTACGGAGAAATTTTTTATGTCAAACATAAATATATGGACGCTATGGAAAGACGAAAAGGTCAATGATGAAGAAGTAAAGCTTCTGAAAAGGCCGGCAGATGAAGTTCCGGTCCCATTTGATGAGGAAGGGAAGAGGGACATAAAAATTCTTGTCAATGCCTTTGTGGAGATGGATGACGCACTCGGTCTTGCCGCCCCGCAAATCGGGATAAGTAAAAGGATGGTCGTCTTCAGAAAGAGGAATCTTGAGGAGAAAAGCCGGATTCAAAACGAAAAGGACTATGATGTACTTATCAACCCCCGCATTACCCAGAACCGGGGAGAAAAGGAAAAGATGACGGAGGGGTGCCTCTCGTGCCCCGAGATAAATATTGAAGTGGAGAGATTTTCGGAAATAAAGGTGAAGGCCTATGACATTCACGGAAATAAAATAAACAAGCGGTACACCGGTTTCCTCGCCCGCGTAGTCCAGCATGAACTTGATCACCTTGATGGGAAACTCATAGTCGACCATGAGGGAACGCTGTACTATCCCAAGGAAAAGCAGGATTTCTTCGAAAGACTGTTTAACAAGTAAAAACTGCTTCTTACATTTCGAAATCCTTTCGCTGAACGGATACAACTTAAGAAATTCGTCGATTATGACGATAAGTAAAACAAAGAACTTGACAATCGTTCAATTATTTCGCATTAAAGCAGTATCATTTTTGAAAAAGGAAAATATCATGAAGTTCGTAAAGGTTATTTACAAAGCAGCTATGGCAGCCGGGGCTAGAAAGCCCATGGTATGTGGTGGTGAGCTGTAGCCGCTGACGACATAGAACTTCACAGGCCATGGGCAGAACAGATCAAGATGATGTCCATGGCCTTTTTATATTCTTCAAAGGCCCTGGATAATTATTATACAGGGCTTTTTTTTCGGATTAAGCCATCAACCTTACAGGAGACATTAATCATGGAAACAACAAAAAATTTCATAAAATTATCAGACAGGATGGATCTGCTGCCCCCTTATCTCTTCGGTAAAATCAACAAGGCAAAATCGGATAAAAGAAGAGCGGGGACAGATATCATAGATCTGGCCATGGGGAATCCCAGTGATCCGACCCCCCAACCTGTCATAGATAAGCTGTGTGAAGCCGTTCAGGATCCGCGGAACCATCGTTATTCGGTAGCGTCAGGCATATACAATTTCCGCAGAGAACTCGCAAAATATTATGAAAAGCATCATCAGGTATCCTTAAACCCGGACAATGAAGTCATATGCACAATAGGCTCAAAGGAGGGTGTTTCACACCTCTCCCTGGCGCTGTTGGGTCCAGGCGATACGACCCTTGTCCCCGTTCCCGCCTTTCCCATTCATATTTACTCTGTTGTCATTGCTGGTGGTAACGTTATAGGCGTGCCTCATGTGGAAGATGAGGAGTTTCTGAGAACCGTTGACAAGTTATGCAAAACCACCTTCCCAACCCCCAAGGCGCTCTTTCTCAATTACCCGCACAACCCCACCACAAAGACGGTGGAAATCGGGTTTTTTGAGGAGATTGTCAAGATAGCAAAGAAAAACAACCTGATCGTCGTCCACGATTTTGCCTATGGCAAAGTAACCTTTGACGGTTATAAGGCGCCAAGTCTTCTCCAGGTAAAGGGGGCAAAAGATGTCGGAGTAGAATTCGGAACCATGTCCAAATCCTATAACATGGCTGGATGGCGGGTCGGCTACTGTGCGGGAAACCCGACCATCGTAGGCGCCCTTGAAAAAATAAAGGGCTATTATGACTATGGACTGTTCCAGGCCATTCAGATTGCATCCATTATAGCCTTAAGGGACTGTGAAGACTTTACAGAAAAACAGGCCTCTATTTATGAGAAGAGGCGTGATGTGCTTTGTGAAGGACTCAACAGCATCGGATGGAATGTAGAGAAACCAAGGGCATCGATGTTTGTGTGGACACAGATACCCGATCAATTCAGAGAAATGGGTTCACTGGATTTTTCCATCAAGCTCATGGATGAAGCGGAAGTCGCCGTCTCTCCCGGTATCGGTTTCGGAAAAGAGGGGGAAGGATACCTCCGGATCGCGCTGGTTGAAAACGAAAACAGGATC
>JADFWA010000307.1 GCA_015222855.1 Pseudomonadota bacterium
GTCTTTGCAAGATAATAGTTGCCCATCAAGTTGTCCGGATCGCTTTTGAGCATATCCTTCAATACACCGATCGCCTTTTCATATTCTTTATTTTCCGAATAGATAGCGCTGAGATAGAGATAGGATTCGAGGTTTTTGGGATCTAATTTCAGCACTTTTCTAAATTCTCTTCCCGCATTTTCATATTCCTTCAATTTGAGGTATAACCCGCCAAGCAGGAGGTGGATATCTAAATGATCGGGATTGTAAATAAGGGCTTTTTCGCACGGCGCTATGGCTTTGTCGATTTTACCATTTTTGATATAAAGTTTGACGAGTTCAATCGTCAGGTAGTGGGATTTGGGGTCAAAACGAAGCGCCTTCTCGTATTCTCTCGCGGCTTCATCAAAATCGCCATTAAGAGCAAACAGTACGCCGAGGGAATAATGATAGGAGGCGTTAAATGAAGATTCTTCCGTTTCCGGCGGTGTCGCCGGTTCCTCATGCCTGTCGGGAGTGATGATGCATGAAATCAACGGCACTATGATAATAATTATACAGAGAAGTTTTTTCATGTAATAGAACCTTCGCTAATTGTTTATCAATTCCGATACCGGGACTATATCGATCCCTTTTGCCTTGATCTTCGGGACAGCCTCCTTGAGCGCCGAGATTGTGCCTGGATAAGGATGTCCGATAAATACCAGGGTCTTCCATTGGTTCCGTTTCTTTAAAAGGCTCATGAGATTTTGAAAGATAATAGTGGGATCCTGGTTGTTGTCAATAAATATATCTCTCGATGTAAATCCAAGTCCTGCCTTTCCGGCAAGCTCCCTGCCCTTTGAGTGTCCGGTGGTAAGGCTGTCCACAAAGAAAAGCCCGGCTTCAGTGAGTTGCCTGAAAACAATATTCAGCCTCTCTTTATCCTCCATAAACTTCGAGCCCATATGATTGTTAACCCCGGAAATGTATGGCACGGCTCCGATATCCCTTTTAATCTGACGTCTTATCTCCTCTTCGTTCATCCACGAGAAAAGCGCCCCGTCACCAGGGTCTTTATCGGGATAACCATGGGGCTCCATGGGAAGGTGGAGGAGAATCTCTCTGCCCGCACGATGTAATTTCTCTGCCGCATCAACGGAATAAGTACAATGTGGAAGGATGGAAAAGGTTATTGGGGCGTTAATCTTGAGGAGTTCATTCAATGGTTTTGGATCGTAACCGATATCATCTATTATAATGGCTATCCTCTGTCTTTCTTTGGGAGGGGGAATCACAGCCTTACTGACGTGAATCTCAGTGTGATGTCGGGGAATTACATCTTTACTGACGTGAATCTCGGGGCGATGTTTCCGTACCCTCTCCGTCTTGACACTCTCTTTCTCCTTGACTGTTTTGATGTTCAATATACAGACAATCAAGACCGTTGCAACAAGAAACGTGAATACGCCGAATCCGATTAAAACCCATTTATATGTTGAATATTTCACCCAGTATACCGAAACCTTAACCTTGATGCATTCGTAAAAAATCAAGATTGGACGGCAAAGTAAAAAGCTCCAAATTCAAGGCGCGCAAATCCTGAGGAATGAGGCGTACTTACGGTACGTCGCAATGACGAAGGATGTAGCGGAACGCAGAAGTTGGACTTTTTACGAAGCCGTTAACCTTGATTCGTCTTTTTAAATATATCCCAGCTTTTTAACAGGTCTATGGCACTCTTCAGTTGATTGTCCTTCTTTAAGTAGTCAGGCTCTTTTTTTGAAGGCTCTTTGGCTTTTTTTGTCTTTTCCCTTACCCCCTTTATGTGTCTCTTAAGGTTATTCTCTCTTATATGTTTGCCGGTGGATTCCTTGTCATTGGAAGGCTTGATATACTCAACCACTATGTCGGGGATAATCCCTTCGGCCTGAATGGATTTCCCTTTGGGTGTGTAGTATAATGCGGTAGTCAATTTCAGTGCCGCGCCCCTCTCAAGAGGGATAACCGTCTGTACGGAACCCTTTCCAAATGTTTGAGTGCCGAGTATTATAGCTTTCCCGTTATCCTGGAGTGCGCCGGACACGATCTCGGCCGCACTGGCTGTGCCTCCGTTGACCAGGATAATTATAGGAACGGTCGGCTCACTTCCGTCATCTTTTGCCATGTACGTATTTTCAACGCTTTCTACCCTTCCTTTTGTGGAGACTATAACCCCCGATTTAATAAATGCATCCGAAACTTTTACTGCTTGATCCAGAAGTCCGCCCGGGTTGTTTCTCATATCCAGAACCAGTCCCTTCAGTGAGTCCGCTTCCTTGTTGATGTCCTGAAGCGCTTTTTTCAGGTCATCCGCGGTTTTTCCCTGGAATGCCGATATCCTGACATAACCGATGTCGTCATAAACCTTGTACTTGACACTCTTTATCTTTATAATTGCGCGGGTAATCACGAAATCCTTCGGTTCTGCCATACCCTCCCGCACAACAGTAATCGTTACCTTTGTGTCCTTGGGTCCCCGCAGTTTTTTGACCGCTTCCATGATGGTGATACCCTTTGCAGACTCACCGTTGATTTTGATGATTTTATCGCCTGCCTTGACCCCTACGAGGAAAGCGGGGGTGTCCTCAATGGGAGATACCACTGTAAGAACATCTTTCTGTATCGTTATCACGATCCCTATGCCGCCAAAACTCCCTCTTGTTTCCACCTGCAACTCTTTGTACATATCGGCGGTCATGAAACTACTGTGAGGGTCCAGGGATTTTATCATCCCCTTTATGGCTCCCTGAATGAGGGTCTTTGGTTCGATCTCCTCCACATAGTTCTTCTCGATCATGTTAAGAACTTCACTGAATCTCTTCAGATTCTTGTAAGTGTCCTGGCCTATCGCGGAGACCTGGCTGTTGCCAAAGTATCCGGGCAGAAACAACAGGGCAAAAAGAGCCACGAGAAATGCCGATAAGATCAATCCTTTTCTGAAATATTTTTTCATCGAAACCTCCATAGGTTGGCGAAGGAGTTAGTTATTGTAATGTGTCACAGTGTCTCAAATAGTACAGACCAAGTGTGCCGATAGCTGGTAACGGTAAATAATAAGTCAATAACCATAACATTTTTTCTGTACAAATTTCCATAACTTTTTGTGTTTCCCTTCTCTCTGCAATAAAAAAGGAGCCATGTCATTGAGCATAGCTCCTTTAATGAATCACTATTAATAAATTTTGCAGGACTCATATAGACTTGAAACTCTTCTGCCATGGGTTTTTCATTATCTAAATCTGCAGTGTGTAAGTGCCGGGATTTTCCGGTAGTTTACGGCACCTATATGGATCTCTTTTTCGTTTTCTTGGCTTTGATAAAAGAATCCATTATCATTTTACTGGCATCCCTGAGTACAGGTGGACCATGTCCTGGATAAATTTCTTTAATATTATTATGAGTAAGCATTTCAAGGACGTTCAAGAATTTGTCGGAATAATATCCTTTTTCATGACATCTATGAATTGGTGCATCTCCAGTAAAGATAACCGCTTCTTCTTGACAGAGAAAACATAGGGAATCACTACCATGTATATCCGGATGAACAACTTTAAATATTTTATCCCCTATTCTTATTGATTGACCATTCTCTAACGCTTTATCAACCTGCATCAATTGATTGCTTCCATAAACAACCGGATTGAAAACAGCTTTTATATCGGGCAAGATTTGAACGTGATCGTAATCACCGTGAGTTAATAACACTTGATCTATTTTCTTTTTCCCTATCCCTGACAATCTCGCTTTTATTCTTGGAATAATAGCAACATCCGTCCCTACGTCAATTAAGGTATTGACATCACTAACTGTATCCCAATCTCCCTGGACCAGATACACATTGCAGCTGTAATCCTTACTTCCAAAAGTTAAATTATGAATCCTCACCGCTTATATCTTCCTGTACACTCTCTCAACACAATCCTTACATATCCTTGAAAATATATCTTCCGGGGCTTCAAATTCCCTGTTTCTCCTCTATATTGAAATACTCAAAAACATTCCTGC
The DNA here is from genome assembly GCA_015222855.1 of Pseudomonadota bacterium. Classification (GTDB taxonomy): domain Bacteria; phylum Desulfobacterota; class Syntrophia; order Syntrophales; family JADFWA01; genus JADFWA01. The sequence goes on from JADFWA010000307.1 coordinate 4,006, forward strand.
AGGATATCATGTCAAAGTTATCAGATACCGGTTCATCTGTCAGAATATCATGCAAGGTGAAGGTTACCTTGTTTCTTATTTTGGCTACCACCTCATATCTGCCATCATCTAAAACCCTTAAATATTTTTTAAACAGATGCTGATTCTCTCTATTGGTTTTTACAGCATTCACCTCTGACTCGGCGTAAATTCCTTTCCTTATCCTTTCTCGAAATTCTTCCACGACATCGGTGGCAATTATCGTTAGATTTTTGAACTTCCATACACTCATCTTTTCAGCAAGCATAATTGCAATGGTGAATGGTTCCTGGCCAGCAGAACAGCCGGCACTCCAGATTTTTGGACTTGCCGACCATGACACACTATCCAGCGATCTCTCAAGACCTTTCTGATCCCTGAAAAAATATGAAACTGTGCCTGTTTTTATCATCTTATCGTCTTCCCAGCTTTACTTACTTCCCTCTATAATCTTCATTAATTCATCAACAGAAATACGGGTTTCTTCTATAAAATTTATGAACTTAATGCCAATTTCGAAGGCATTTTTTTCACGTACGTTGTACCACTCAATCTCTGCCCTCGATTCCAGAATCGTCTCCGGCAAGAAAATTTTCAACTTTAATTCGGGTTTTATATCTGAAACAACCAAATGTCGATTATCCACAGAAAGTTGTTCAGAGTGAAGAAGGGCGCCTCCAATAGAAAAATTTACAACCTTGACCTGTATCTGGTCCTGAAAATCAGGGAATCTTACCTCAAGAAGGGCATCCCAGCAAACAACATGTCTTTTGTTGAGCCTACGTTCCTTACCCTTAAAAAACATACTTGACACCTTTAAAGTATTTCTCCCTTTTACAAAATTTGAAAAAATGAAAACGCATCTTTTTTATTGATACACTCTTTAATAGAACAAAAAGCGAGGCGATTGGTAATAGATGCCCACAAACCAGATAAACAGGTATTATGTGACATGAATATAAGGAGTTGTCAATGGTCAATAGCGTTTCTGTGGCATGCAACAATCAAGAGTCCGGAATTTCGAGATAGCCTTATCGATATGTATATTGTCAAACGAAAGATTCAATGTGTCTTTATTGTGTCAAAATCACCATAGCTTTGTATCGATTTCAGTTCGTGAAAGATTAAAGATAACCTGTGACAAATAGGATTTTGAGGATTTTGGGCTTAAGTAGGAAAGATATTGGTCGGTAAGGACTATTATACCGATATCCTTATCAACAGTTTTAATTATTTTATCCAATTGAGAGAAGTGTGTGACAATATTAATATAATCAAACACCGTACGATATGACTTAATTTGGTTCTGAAGGCGTTCCATCGAATCATATTCTGACTTTACTTCATAGACTGAGGAGTCTCCATTAATTATAACTATATCGGCCTTAGAATTACCGACCCTGAATTCATTTAATAAAGTAGAAGTATTGATGGAATGTCTTCCGAGTAAAATTTTATTTGCAATCGCATTTTTATAAACATATTCTGATCTGTAATTATTGCAAAGATAGGAATATACATCGTCAAACAATTCGGACAACCCTATAGAACTTTTAAACCGTTTTACATAGTCAGATTGGTTAAGAATATAATTAAGATAATTGCTTCTACCGTCACTAATCAACTCCATAAGTACTGTTCTACTGAATATTCGCGAAAGGGAGTTATTATATTTACGATTTATCGTCTTGCTGGTCATTTTGACAAATTTCCCCAGATAAAAAAAACCCACCAGAATAGAAGTTTTGGTGGGTTTTTCAATTTCTTTACCGCATGGGTCTTTTCCTTTTAACGTAGAAACTTAACTTCCATGCTACTATTTATTGAAAAATATCTAATATTGCGAAGTCCATACACCATTTCTTAATAAAGTTCAAGGAAAAAGGTTGCCAATAACCGTTATTTTTGTCACAAAATAAATTTAACTCGTCAGTTTGGCTCCTGCTGCTCTTTTTGTGTTAAACTGTACCGTTTTTTGGCGTAAAACAGCACAGCTTGCCGACTTTGAGCAATCAATAAAAAAGGGATTTACGATTTATATGTCGTAAACCCCTTGATTTCAATGGTGGGTCAGGGCAGAATTGAACTGCCGACACCCGGATTTTCAGTCCGGTGCTCTACCGACTGAGCTACCGACCCACTCGAAGTGACTGCTACTTAATTTTTAGGCTACCTACAGAATATCGTTTCTTTTGTCAAGGCTTTTTAAGGGGATTTCCGTGGGGCTTTCTGTTCGGCTTTTCACTTTAATGACACAGGTCCCTGCAATCTTATCGTGCCATCCCTGTTTTTTACCGTCGAAGGCGATCCAGATGAAGCCGAGGTATAATATCAGGCCGGAGATAATATATCCCACCCACCGTAAAAAGGCTATTCCAGGGGTCATCGGTTCACCCGTTGGTTGTACCACCTTCAGACCGAGGATTTTTTTTCCGATGGTCTGGCCGGTTGTGCCGTGAAAATATGTGAAGTACAGGACGTTTAATAATGTGGCCATTATGTAATAGGAGACCAAAAAGTTGCCGGTTAGTTTTGTGAATGTCTCCGTTGAAAAGACATGTACAGAGGAGCGGAGGCCTAAACCCATTGCCAGAATTCCTGTAAAAAAAAGTATCAAGGATGTAAAATTGAGAATGGTTTTGTCTATCAAAAAGGCTATCGCCCTTCGCCAGAACCCCCCATAGTTAATTTCCGTCATGCAGTTTATTTCCTTTTCTTTATGCAGGATGCCGAAATATATCAAATATCAAAATGAAAAATGCAAAAGTAAAATGAAAAGCCAACTTTTCAAAATATCATTGCCTTTCGTAAATTTCTCATTTTATTTTTAAATTTTCTATTTTGATATTTTCATTGCCGAGGGCGCCCCTTTCGTATTGAAGAATGGAGAGAATAGCCAGCGCGGCCGTTTCAACCTTCAGTACCAGTCTGCCCAGGCTTGCCGGCAGGAAGCCTGCCCTGGAAGCCGTTTCAATCTCCTCCCTTGAAAATCCCCCTTCCGGCCCGACGACAACGAAGAAATCGGTCATTTCTTTATACTTTTTGTCGCGCAGTATCTCTTTGATGCCCGTTCCGGATTCCTCTTCCCAGAAGATTATCTTGAGGGTATCCTCTTTCGGATGTTGCAGGATTTCATCAAAGGTAGCTATATCTGTAATTTCGGGGATATCTTCCCTCCCGCACTTTCTGGATGCCTCAATGGCTATCTTCTGCCATCTTGATATCTTGAGTGGGATTTTGCTTCCGGTCAGTTTCGGTATCGATCTTGAGGAATTAAAGGGGATTACCCTGTCAACCCCGAGCTCAGTGGCTTTCTGAATAATGAAGTCCATCTTGCTTCCTTTCGGGAGTGCCTGGGCCAGCGTGATTTTTATTGAGCCGTCAACCTGAACCTCCTTCTTTTTGGTGATTTCTATCGTTGCGCTTCCTGTGGTAATATCTCGTATGACGGCTTCATATTCAAAACCCGTTCCTCCAAAGAGGATCAAAGAATTTCCCCTTTTGAGTCGAAGGACTGTTTTAATGTAGTGAAGGTTTTCTCCCCCTAATTCTACCGTTTTTCCTTCCTCCATTTTCTGAGGAAGATAAATTCTTGGTGTAGTCAATTACACTTTCCCTTTTTCTTGACGATTCAGCCACCTAACGGTTCAGCCACTAAGGCACAAAGGCACAAAAAAAAGAATGTAGGGGCCGATGCCCTCATCGGCCCGTTCGGGGAACGGGCACTACACGGCACGTCGCAGTGATTTGCCATTCTACTTCTACTACTATTCTACTTATACATCCCATTCCCATTTTAAAAGAATTATATTAAATCTTGGTGTCTTGGTGTCTTGGTGGCGGAACTATTGCCTTTTTTAAGGAGATAACAAACCCATTCCTTTTCCGTAATAACACTGTGCAGGGTAATATCTCCGGTTAAGAAGTGGTCCTCTATAATTTTTCTGTCCTGGTCAATTATCCCGGAGATGACAAGATATCCGCCGGTTTCAAGCATGGATATAAGATGAGATCGAAGTGTTAAAAGCATTTTTGCCGTAAGGTTTGCCACAATCAGGTCAAATGTATCATCATACATTGAGACATCTTCGTTGATGATTTTCACCCTGTCCTCCACCCGGTTTATGGAGGCATTTTTGGCGGCTATTTCGACGGCTTTTGTGTCAATATCCAGACAGACAACCCTTTCTGCGCCCAGCTTTGCGCAGGATATGCCAAGTATGCCGGTGCCGGTGCCGACATCGAGTACCCTCCATTTTTCAATAGTCCTGTCTTTGAGGAGGATGTTTTCCAGCGCCTCCACGCACATTCTGGTGGATGGATGTTGGCCTGTGCCGAATGCCATTCCCGGATCTATTTCAATGACGATATCACGACCCGTTGGCGTATACCTTTCCCATGTCGGTTTGACTACGATATCTCTGCTGATCCGAAGCGGTTTGAAATATTTCTTCCATTGTTCTCCCCAGCCCGGATCGATGACTGTTTCGGTTGAAAGGTCTGGTTTGTCCAGTTCAGGAAATACTTCAGAAAGACTGTCCAGGTAGGCTTTCAGAGAGGTGATCCTGTCTTCCGCGTGGGTATCGGAGGGGAGATATGCCACCAATTCTTCCCGGTCAGTGGCCTTGGGAAAATCGTCGGGGGTTGCCGGGTCCGGTTCTTCTTGAAAAATCCCCTGTGCCCCCATTTCCGTTATGAAATTTGATAGTGGGTCAACCAGTTCAGGGGGCGTTGATAATGTAATTTTTATCCACTTTTCTTTCGGCATTTGTGCCTCCTCCGACATGATTATGTAATGCTTTCATGTCAACTATTATCGGCTAAATCTGCCCTCGACCCAGATCGGGGAGCCGATAGCTTAAGGAACAAAAAAATATTTCTTTTCTTCTTCCTTTGTGCCTCTGTGCCTTTGTTACTTTGTGCCTTGTAACTACTCATACCTGAGTAGTTACAACATATCCTCTTTTTGATTATATTTCAAGCAGCTTGAATTTTCATGGTCTTCGTGATAGCGTCTGCCACATGAAATACTATCCGATATGTCTCGACATTTCAAACAGAAGGTGTGTCGTCATCGGCGGCGGGGATGTTGCTGAAAGGAAGGTAATGAGGCTTCTTGAGTGTGGCGCCGATGTGGTGGTCGCAGGAAAGAAACTTAACCAGAAGCTGGAGGCGATGAAGAACGATGGAAAGATAGGCCACATTGCTGCCGACTATGGGGAAGAATATATCAGGGATGCTTTTATGGTAATAGGGGCAACCGACAGCGATGACGTAAACGAAAGAATATACAGGGATGCGGGGAAGATGGGGATACTGGTAAATATTGTCGATGATCCCGCAAGATGTGATTTCATCCTTCCCTCCCTCTTCCAGCAGGGAGACCTCCAGATAGCGGTATCGACCGGCGGTAAGAGCCCCGCCCTCGCAAAGAGATTGAGGGAGGAGATGGAGGAGCGATATGGCCCCGAATATAAGACCCTTCTCGATATAATGGGTGCGGTAAGGGAAAAGGTTATCGCCAGGGGGCATCCACCTGAGGAGAACAGAAGATTGTTTGAATCTTTGATAAATTCAGAGATTCTTCAATATATCAGAGAAAAAAACTGGAAGAAAGTTAGGAAAGTCATATACGATTTGGTTGGTGAAAATGTAGATATTGCGGAGTTGGATAGATAATCGCGAAATTAAATTTTCTTTTTCGTGTTTTCGTACTTTCGTGATAACAATATATTTTGTTTGGTTCCGGCTTGTCCGGGTCAGGGCTTTGAACTTTGAACTCGAAACTTTAAACTTTGAACTTGCAATGATGGATATTTTATTTTTTAAGATCGCCCTTTGTGCTTATCTCGTAAGTACGCTGGGGTACATTACATCGCTTCTGATCAAAAGGGTATTGATAGCCAGGGCTTCCACATGGGTCCTTTTTGGCGCATTTATTGTGCATGCGGCTTCTTTCCTTTTTCGGTGTATAGAGACCGGCCATAGTCCGTTTGTCAATCTGTATGAATCCCTTTCCTTTTTTGCATGGGCAGTTTCGGGTATTTATCTTGCTTTTCAGGTTAAAACGAAGACCAGAGTGCTCGGCGCTTTCGTATCTCCCGTGGCTTTTCTACTCATGATGGTGGCATCGGTACGGTTGGGAGGAGATGTCTCCATGCCGGCAATATTACAGGGGCATTGGGTGACCGTTCATGTGATATTCTCTATTTCAGGTGAGGCCCTCTTCGCTTTGGCCTGCCTGGCCGGTGTTATGTATCTGATTCAGGACGGTTTTATAAAGAGTAAAAAGATTGGTGGTTTTAGTAGACTACTTCCATCGCTTCGGGATCTGGACAGGATAAATCACATCTGTCTCCTTTGGGGGTTCCCCCTGCTTACAGTGGGAGTTATTGCCGGATCAATCTGGGCACGGACTGTCTGGGGCAGTCACTGGCAGTGGGATACCAAGCAGATATGGACGCTGATTGTCTGGGCCTTCTATGCCGTTTTATTACATCAGAGACTTGCTATAGGATGGAAGGGCAAAAAAGCAGCCTTTTTTTCCATTGTGGCCTTTTTGATTCTGCTTTTTGCCTTCGTTGGGGCGAATGTGTTCTTTGCAACATCTCACAGGTTTATATAAAAGTTCAGAGTTCAGAGTTCAGAGTTGTAGATTCGTAGGTTGGGTTGAGGCACGAAACCCAACATAACTGAATAGTATTTAGAAATGAACATAATATTGATAGGAATGAATCATAAGACAGCCCCCGTGGACATAAGGGAGAGGCTTTCCATTGACTGCGAAGATGACGAGATGCCTTTGACAGAGATCATGGGAATTCCGCAGATAAAGGAAGGCATGTTTCTCTCCACCTGCAACCGTGTGGAGGTGCTGGCAGGTGTGGCGGACGTTCAATCCGCCGTAGAAAACCTAAAGTCTGTTATTTTTTCCCATGGTAATCTCTCTTCGGAGGAGATGGAAAGATGTCTTTATATTTACCATAGCGATGACGCGGTGAGGCATCTTTTCCGTGTGGCCTCCAGTATCGATTCCATGGTCATGGGTGAACCGCAGATACTGGGACAGGTCAAGGATGCCTACCGCCTGTGTGCGGAACGCAATTCATCAGGGGTCATACTGAACAAACTGCTTCATCATGCCTTCCGGGTGGCAAAGAGGGTAAGAAC
>JADFWA010000026.1 GCA_015222855.1 Pseudomonadota bacterium
ATCTTGCCTGCATCGATATTCCACCAGCCGTGCACGTTCAAATGCTTGAAGGGTTCTATTCCGGCCGCCTTTAACATTGTCGGCCAGTAAATACCATGCGGCTTCAGGATATCCTTGGCTATCAGATGCTCCGAGACAGGCCAGAAAGTCTTGAAGTTTTCCCCGTCAGGGTAGCCCAGACCGCTTATGTAATTTATCAGGGCGTCAAACCAGACATAAGTCACATAATTTTCATCGAAGGGAAGGGTTATGCCCCAGGTAAGTCTTGTCTTTGGTCTTGATATGCACAGGTCCTCCAAGGGTTCCTTCAGGAATGCAAGGGCCTCATTTTTATATCTTTCCGGTCTTATGAAATCAGGATTATCCTTTATATGTTGAATCAGCCAGTCCTGATATTTACTCATCTTAAAGAAGTAATTGCTCTCTTCCCTGTATTCGGGGACTGTCTGGTGATCAGGACATCTGCCGTCCACCAGTTCCGATTCCTTATAGAATCGCTCACAGCCGACACAGTAATATCCTTCATATTTTCCGAAATAGATATCTCCTGCATCGTAGACCTTCTGCAGGATCGAACTGACCGTCCGGATATGATCTTCATCGGTTGTCCGGATGAAATAATCGTTGGTTATCGCAAGCTGCGGCCAGAGATCACTGAACTGGGCGCTTATTCTATCCGCGTACGCCTTCGGGGTTTCTTTGGCTTCTTCAGCAGCTTCGGCAATCTTGTCTCCGTGTTCATCGGTGCCGGTCATGAAAAATGTCCTGTAACCGGACAGGCGGTAAAACCTCGACATCGCATCAGCGACTATGGTGGTATAGGCATGGCCGATGTGTGGGGAGGCGTTTACATAGTATATTGGAGTTGTAATATAGAATGTTTTTTCCATGACAAATTCCTTTTACAAATCTTTTAACAATTATTCAGCCACTAGGACACGAAGTCACTAAAATTATATCATAATTTATGATAACCAGACGCATTTGATTAATAAAATTCCCCGGAGATTATGGGGAAATAAAATTAATTTTTCACTTTGTGTCTTGGTGACTTTGTGGCTGAGCAGTTACATCTTTTACATCAACATCCATTTCTTTTCCGTTTTCCAGTTCTACGGTAATCTTGCCTTTAAGAACGTTTTGTCTTATTACCTTGCCGCGCCCCTCGACCGTATCGATCTTCTTCCCGCACTTCGGCACAGCTTTTTTCATATCGAGATAAGAGTCATATTCGAAGGCAAGACAGCACATAAGCCTTCCGCAGAGTCCTGAAATCTTTTCCGGATTCAGCGACATGTTCTGTTCTTTTGCCATCTTTACCGATACGCGGTCGAGATTGGAGAGAAATCCGGCGCAGCAAACCTCCCTGCCGCATATCCCGATGCCGCCAAATATACGGGCGCCGTTTCTTACACCGATCTGTCTCAACTCGATTCTTGTCCTGAATTTTTGAACAAGGTCCTTTACAAGTTCCCGGAAATCAACTCTGCTTTCAGCGGTAAAGCAGAACATTATTTTACTCTTATTGAAGAGATACTCAACATCAACCAGCTTCATGGGAAGGTTTCTCTCTCTTACCCTTGAAAGACAGAATCCGAAAGCCTCTTTCTCAAGCTTTTGATTTTCTTCCCTTATCTTCAGATCTGCCTCCGTGGTCTTGCGTATAATCTTTTTGAGATTGGTCGGCAGTTTATGCAGAGGAACAGGTTTGACATCCGTTACGACAGTCCCGATTGCCAATCCATTGTCGGTATTGACAATAACGCTGTCGTTCTTCTTTAATTGGAGATTGTAGGCATTAAAGCTGTATGTCTTACCCTCTTTTTTGAACTTTATTCCTGCAATATTTTTCAATGGTTTTATCTCCCAATCCGGACAAACCGGAAACCGAATTTCGCAAAACGTAAAACATTATTCGTAAATCGGTTTCCGATTTCGTTACCCGATTTCCGGTTTTCAATATTCGAATTACGAATCTCGAATGTATTCTCCGCCAAAAAAACAAGATTGGTCATGTCTGAGTAGCTATAACATTCGCAAGCCTGAACATCATCCACTCCAGGATCAGTCTTTCATTGGCATTTTGCTCTATAGCACTGTAAGCACGATTTATAGTTTTTATGTTTTTTAA
>JADFWA010000308.1 GCA_015222855.1 Pseudomonadota bacterium
CCCATAGCCTATGAGCTTTGCAAGATGGGCTATAAGACCTTGAACATCGATAAATTGTCCGATGCCGGTTCAGGGTCCACCGCCGCATCCTGCGCCATCGTCCGGGCCCACTATTCGACTGAGGATGGTGTGGCCATAGCCTATGAGGGTTTCAAATACTGGCTGGACTGGGAAAATTATCTGGGTCGCGTAAAAGATGAGAAAGGCCTGGCCAGATTTATGAATACCGGTTCCATTCTTCTTAAATCCCAGGGTCACGACTGGCGCAAAGTCAAAAAGCACTACGACGCTGTCGGCGTTGCCTATGAAGAATGGGACAATACGAAAATCAATGAAATGGTACCGGTATATGATTTACACGAGTTCTGGCCTGTAATGCGCCCCGAGGATTCCCGGTTTTTTGACGAGCCGACCCAAATGCTTGAAGGAGCACTTTTTTGCCCGGAAGGCGGTTATGTCAATGATCCGGAATTATCGGCCCATAATATGATGCGAGCTGCCGAAGCCAAAGGCGGTGAATTCATGTTTAACGCCGAGGTCGTCGAAATTCGCAGCCAAGACAACCAGGTGCTGGGAGTAACTCTTAAGGATGGGACTCAGATCGATGCACCTGTGGTCGTCAATGCAGCAGGCCCTCATTCCTATAAGATCAATCAAATGGCAGAAGGTGTCTACGAAGGGTGCAACATCAAGACCAAGGCCCTGCGGCACGAGGTGATGCACTGTCCGTCTCCCGAAGGATACGATTATTTAAATAACGGCTACCATACGTCTGATGGTGACCTCGGTTGCTATTACCGCCCGGAAGTAGGCAACATGTTCCTCATCGGCAGTGAGGATCCGGAATGTGACACCCATGAGTGGGTGGACCCTGATGAATTTTATGCCGGTAAGGGAGGACACGGACGGGACAATCAACTCACGGAAGCCCAATGGAAAGCCCAAACCTACCGGTGTGCCAAGCGGGTGGCGAGCATGCAGATTCCAAATCAGCCTCGGGGGGTATGCGATCTTTATGACTGTTCCGATGATTGGATTCCGATTTACGATAAATCAGACATGAAGGGATTTTACATGGCCATCGGAACCAGCGGAAACCAGTACAAAAACGCCCCGGTGGTCGGCGTTATGATGGCGGAATTAATTGACGCTTGCGAGAAGGGGCTTGATCATGACGAAGATCCTTTTCAATTCACTCTACGCCATATTGGGCGCACCATCAACGTGGGTTTTTTCTCACGCAAACGTGAAATTAACTACGACAGCAGCTTTTCTGTCAACGGATAGTTATACAGTAGGGGATGATTTGAAAAACAGGGCTACGTCCTTATGGGCGGAGTCCTGTTTGAATTTTAGTTGAGTAGTTAAACAATACACAAAATACTGACAGGAAGCGGGTATGAAAATCTGTGTTTGTGTAAAACATGTACCAGACTCAGCGGCAAAAATTACCATTAAAGGGAAGAACCAGTTCGATGAATCGATCACCTTTATACTGAATCCGTATGATGAACATGCAGTGGAGGAAGCTGTTCGAGTTAAAAAGCAGGTTGGCGATTCCGAGGTGATTGCCGTTAGCGTGGGGAAGAAAGACGCCATCAATACTCTTCGATCCGCTTTAGCCATGGGAGCTGATCGCGCAATACTAATCAAAACCAATGTTCGAGCCGACAGTGTCATTACATCCAGGGCCCTTAAGGCGGCCATTGAACAGGATGGAAAACCGGATATTATATTTACCGGCAAAGCATCCATAGACAATGAAGGGTTTCAAACGATGTACAGACTTGCGGCTGCTTTGAATATGTCGGTTGCGTCCAACGTGATAGCTTTTTCATTGGAGCAGGAGCGGGTTTTGGTGGAATGTGAGATGGAGGCAGGCGCAAGAGGAGTTATAGAGATGCCTCTTCCTTGCGTTATTGGAACAAGCAAAGGGTTGAATAAGCCAAGTTATCCCACTTTACCGGCAATCATGAAGGCTAAAAAAAAGGAAGTGAAAATAACTGATTTGGAAAGCTTGGCTATTGAAAAACCTATGAGTAGTATTGAGATACTTGAGTTAAAACCCGCCGTTGAAGAGCGTAGTTCAAAAGAACTGAAGGGGCAGCCGGAAGAGGTGGTAATGCAGCTCATTCGGGTCCTGCGTGAAGAAGCAAAGGTTTTATAGCGCTGTCTGCAGTGTTGATAGATTATGGAAAAGACAGGCATTCTTATAGAAATTAAAGATGGTGAGTTAAAAAAGACAAATTTCGGCGTGATAACGGCTGCCAGCGACGATAACCATGAGCTTTATGCCTTCTTACTCGATGGCAGTGGTGCTGAATTCAAATCTCATTTGGCGTATTATGGTGTTCAAAAGATCATTGATATTTCTTCAACTGAAGGTCCTCTAGAGTGGAATCCGGTTTCTTGGTCAATGGCGATTATCCATGCCATGGAGCACTTGGGCATCAACACGCTGCTGGGGCTCACAAGCTCCCAGGGAAAGGAATTACTGCCCAGGATTGCAGCCTACCTCGATGCGCCACTTGTTATGGATTGTACCGATATTAATCTGACCGAGCACACCGTGAATAAATCCCAGTTTTCCGGAAAGACAATCGCTACGATTAGAGTCAACGGGGTTTCCTACATATATGGAATCCGGCCAAATGCTTTTGAGGAAAAACCCGCACCTTGTGAAGCAGAGGTGATTCCTTACCAAACAGGTCCTGAAAGTGAAGGCCTGATAGTAAAGGAGATAAAACAGGGAGCATCCAAAGGTATCGACTTATCTGAGGCCGATATTATCATATCCGGTGGACGGGGTATGAAAAATTCAGAAAACTTTCGCATTCTTTTTGAATGTGCAGACGTTATCGGAGCGGCAGTCGGAGCTTCCAGGGTTGCCGTCGATGCTGAATGGGTTCCATATTCCATGCAGGTAGGACAGACCGGTGCAACCGTGAGTCCTAAAGTTTATATTGCCTGTGGTATCTCAGGGTCTGTACAGCATTTCGCCGGCATGAAGAGTTCAGGTCTTATTGTTGCAGTCAATACAGACCCTGAAG
>JADFWA010000309.1 GCA_015222855.1 Pseudomonadota bacterium
ACACCTCAATCAGGGCAAATTCAAAGACAAGCAGATCATCAATCCGCAGACGGTCCAGGATATGCATCTGGCTTATATGCCAACCGGAGGAACACCTTCCATTGCAGAGATCACCCCAGCAGATTATGGATTGGGATGGTTTGTGGATACGTACAGAGGGCACAGGAGGGTTCGCCACGGCGGTAACATCGATGGATTCTCCGCCCTGGTTTGTATGCTTCCCGATGATGGCGTGGGGATCGTAGCCCTGACCAATAAAAATGGGAGTCCCCTGCCCGAACTTCTCATCCGGCATGCTTTGGACCTGCTTCTTGGCACCGAAACCAAAGACTGGATCGGCCAGACCGCAGAGAGGATTGCCAATAGCAAGGATATGCGGAAGGAGGCCGAGGAGAAAAAGACAACTCGGCGCAAACCCGGCACCGTACCCGCTCACAAACTCATAGAGTATGCTGGAGACTATGCCCATCCTGGCTATGGCGACCTAAAAGTATTTCTGGAGGAAGGCCGACTGGCATTCACGTATAACGACATCACGACGCCCCTCGAACACTGGCACTATGAGACCTTTAACGCAAAAAGAGCGGATGACCCCACATTCGAAGACACGAAGCTCACTTTCCGTACCGATGTCAACGGCTATGTGGCGGCGTTTGAAATTCCTATCGAGCCTACTCTTGAAGAGACCGTATTCAAAAAGAAGCCTGATGCGAAATATTTCAATGCCGCATATCTTGTGAAATTTGTCGGAAAGTACACCTTGATCAACGATACATTCACCGTAAGCCTTAAAGGAGACAGCCTGACACTTTTCTTGCCAGGACAGCCGGAATATGATCTGGTTCCTGTGCTCGGCGATGAGTTTATCCTCAAGCAGGTTAAAATTATCAGCGTGAAGTTTTTAACAGATGAAAAGGACAACGTGATAGCTACGGAGTTTATCCAGCCCAACGGCGTTTTCGAAGCCAAACGGGTTAACGAATAAAAAAGGTGACAGTCCCCTTTTATTCCCTTTTTACTCCTGTTGCTCAAACTCCAGGATCTTATTTTTGAAGTCCTCCCAGGTGAACGCGGTTGGGGCTTTACTGAGGTAATCGCCGATATCCTTCGATCGTGCCACTTTATCAACCACCGCTTTCTCTTCCTCGGACATTGCACTCTGGGGGCTGAACCACACAGCAAACTCTGAATCCATGTCGTGATACATAAGATTTATGGGGAGCACCATGCTCCTCCCACAGTTCGGACAGTTGAAGCGATTCAATTCGTCATCGAATATCTTGTCTCTTAAATCCGGGTCCATCGTCACATTTACGGATGTGAACACAGGGACGACATCTTTAAAAAGACAAGCAGGACAGGTGACATCTACTTCAATTTCACTGCTCATGTTAACTTTTTATATCTTCTTTTCTATTCTCACATCCAAATATTCCCCTGTCAACGGAATGAAACCCCCCAATGAAAATCAAACCGGTCGATATATAGATTCCTCATGAGGTTTGAGCCCATAGAACTTTGTTGAAATTAAATGCTTCTAGATATAATCTAAATAGCGATGAAAGTTCATTTCCTCACTAACTTCATACTGGGATTGTTTCAAGAATGAAGCCTTTTTACACATTCGCCTATGTTATTTGCCAATCTGTTTCGCGCGTCATCTTCCATGTTTCCGTAAAAGGAAGAGAACACATCCCCAAATCCGGGCCATTTATCGCTGCCAGCAACCACACGTCGTTTACTGACCCACCTTTAATAGGATCGCTCTTGAAACGTGAGATTGCCTTTTTTGCCAAGGAAGAACTTTTTCACAAAGTCATCCTTAAAGATTTGATCAAGAAACTCAATTCGTTTCCCGTAAAGCGGGGCGAATCAAATGTTTCCTCTGTAAAAATATGCATTCGCATACTCCTCGATCAAAAAATGCCGCTCCTAATTTTCCCTGAGGGCACCCGCATAAAAACAGGACAACTGGGCACTCCTGAAAGGGGGATCTCGTTCATCGCTGCCCAAACAAAAGTTCCCATCCTGCCCATTTATGTCGAAAACGGCGAACGCCTTCTGGAATGTGCCCTGTTTCAAAGAAGATTAAAAGTGAGATTCGGGGAGGCGATCCAGTATGACGATTATGCCTCTTTGGTCAAAGAGAAGAAAGGCTACACAGAATTAGCCCAGCTCATCATGTCGAAAATTCAAGCACTTAAGGGTGAAAGTTAGGACTAACTTGGGAAAAAGTCTTTACATCTTCCATTTCACAAAAAGAGTAACGAATTCAATCTCTCTCACGTACTACTATTTGTATCCAAGATTTTTTTAAGCATAATAGAACTATATGAATAGTACTATTTTCAAATCCATAGGAGCAGGAGCGATCATGACCCGTAAGATTCTTTTAACAACACTTCTGTGTGTGTGTTTTGTAAGCTTTGCCACCGCCCAACAACCGGGTGAGATCAGTTACAAAGACGAATCGGTTATACCTGCAGGGAAAAAGGGCGAACGGATCCAATCGATCATCGATACTTTTAACTCAAACAATCCTGAACGGATCCGGCGTTTCATAGAAGAGGAATGTTCGGAAAAATTCCGAAATTTTGCCCCCATGGATGAACATATCAATGTGTCTCTCAATACCTTTCGCGAAACCGGAGGCTTGACGTTCCACAGCATCCGCACTTACGTTCCCGAACGAAAAGGAGAAACCGTCATCATCCTCAAGGACAAGAATTTTGATTCGTGGCGCGCAATTGTGCTTAGGTTTGCCGATGAGGAGAGTTATCTTGTAAGCTC
>JADFWA010000310.1 GCA_015222855.1 Pseudomonadota bacterium
ATTCATCCGTATTCATCGCCAGCCCCACAGTCCTAACCTGGGAAACTTTCAGACCTTCAAAGAAAAGAAGGGGGAGATAATAAGGTTCTCCCCTTTCCCACAGTTCCCTCTCCCTCAGGGAGAGGGTCAGGGTGAGGGGCAAGGGGAGCGTAGAGTGGATTTTAATAATAATCCTTACTTTTTTCAAACAGCTAAAGTGTTACTATTTGCGAAGGTCTTATAATAGAAACAAAATCATGAGCAAGAATAAATCCAAAATCAAAGAATATGTCGAGGCTATAATAATCGCCATACTTATAGCGCTCTTCGTCCGAACCTTTGTGGTACAGGCCTTCAAGATACCCTCCGGCTCCATGAAACCCACCCTTCAGATTGGCGACCACATCCTCGTTAATAAATTTATCTACGGAGTAAAAATACCATTTCTCAGAAAAACCTTGATTCCGCTAAGCAAACCGAAAAGGGGAGACATGGTGGTTTTCATATATCCGATGGACCGAACAAAGGACTTTATAAAGAGGGTTATAGGAATTGGCGGAGATGTGGTGGAGATAAAGAATAAAAAGGTATTTATTAACGGCTCCCCCTATAATGATAAATACGGTGTCCATACAGATAGTTTGATACTTCCCTCAGCGATACAGCCCCGCGACAATTTCGGACCGGTAAAGGTCCCCGAGGGATCCATATTCGTTATGGGAGACAACAGAGACCAGAGCTATGACGGCAGGTTCTGGGGTTTCGTAAAATTAAAAGACGTCATGGGCAAGGCCTTTATTATATACTGGTCATGGAACGGCAACGACCGCAATGTCAGATGGGAGAGGTTTGGCAAAATCCTTCGTTAAAACAGCTTGACGATGAATATAAACACTGGTATACATTCGTAGTTAAATTAAGTGACGGGAGTAAATATTCGTGTAAAGACTCAGCGTCCTGAAAAATATCCTTTTAAGTTAGTCCGGAGAGATTAAAAAAGGAACGTATATGATGAACGCCAATTTCACAAAGCCTTCTCATTTTCATGGGAAGGCTTTTTTGTGGCGATAAAAGGGGGGATGCAGGATGAAAACGGGAAAAGTGGTCCTGGACGCGGATGGGATTGACAGATCCATAACAAGAATCGCCTATGAAATACTGGAAAGGAATAAAGGGGTCGAAGATCTGGTGCTGGTGGGGATCAGAGCAGGCGGGGTATCCCTTGCGGAAAGGCTCCGCAAAAAGATCCTCAAGATTGAAGAGGCTGATGTCCCCGTCGGCATTCTGGATATCACTCTGTACCGCGATGATCTACTGACCACCAACAGAAAACCACAGCTTGGAAAAACAGACATACCATTTTCACTGAATAACAAAAAAGTCGTCATTGTCGATGACGTTCTCTTTACCGGAAGGACAATACGGGCGGCCATGGACGCCCTCATAGACTTCGGCAGGCCGAAACTTATCCAGCTCGCCGTCCTTATTGACAGGGGACATCGCGAACTTCCCATAAGGGCGGATTTTGTCGGCAAGAATCTCCCCTCCTCCCTGTGGGAAGACGTCAGCGTAAAGCTCGCGGAAATAAAAGGAGAAGATGAAGTCGTTATTGAAGACGGATAAACCATAAAATGGCATATCAATTTAGGTGTTTGAAATCCCCCTTAACCTTTAGCCTTTAGCCTTTAACCCATTGCCCTTATCCGAGGTCAAGAGATGAAGTTAGCAAGAAAAGATATTCTGGGCATCAAGGAGCTTTCCGTAGATGAGATAAACCTTATTCTTGACACGGCTGATTCCTTTATAGAAATCTCGACAAGAGAGATTAAAAAGGTCCCCACGCTCAGGGGGAAAACCGTTATCAATCTCTTTTATGAACCAAGCACCAGAACGAGAACATCCTTTGAAATCGCGGCAAAGAGGCTGAGTGCGGATGCCGTCAATATCTCTGCCTCCACAAGCAGTGTGGTAAAGGGAGAAACACTCATCGATACCGCCATGAACCTGGAGGCCATGAATCCCGATATTATTATAATGAGGCACAGCGCCGCGGGAGCGCCGCACATACTGTCCGGCCTGATTAAACAGTCTATAATCAATGCGGGAGACGGGGCTCACGAACATCCCACACAGGCCCTGCTGGATATGATGACCATCAAGGAAAAGAAGGGAAAGATTGAGGGTCTCAAGGTGGCAATAATCGGCGACATCGCCCACAGCAGGGTGGCCCGGTCTAATATTTATGGTCTCACCAAAATGGGGGCAGATGTAACGGTGGCCGGACCGGCTACGATGATGCCCAGAGACATTGATAAACTGGGTGTCAACGTTTCCTATCACATGGAAGATGCAATAAAAGACGCCGATATAATCATGATGCTGAGAGTTCAGCTCGAAAGGGAGGAAAATAACATATTCCCCTCACTGCGGGAGTACTCCAATTATTACTGCCTGAATGCCCGGAATATAACACTGGCAAAGGATGATGTCCTCGTCATGCATCCGGGACCGATCAACAGAGGGGTGGAGATCGCCCCCGACATCGCCGACGGTCCCTATTCGGTTATCCTTGACCAGGTAACCAATGGGGTTGCGGTAAGAATGGCGCTTCTCTATCTGCTGACAGGAGGTAAATAATGAATATCCTACTCAAGGGGGGAAGGATCGTCGACCCTTCACAGAATATAGATGAAGAGATGGATCTCCTGATAGAAGAGGGGCAAATTGTACAAATCGGCAAAGATATTCACAAAAACGCGAAAGCCGATTCAGTGCTGAGGATACTCGATCTTGGGGGCAAAATTGTGGCGCCGGGGCTGATTGACATGCACACCCATCTGCGGGAACCTGGTTTTGAATACAAGGAAACGATTCAGACAGGCTGCGAAGCGGCGGTGGCGGGAGGTTTCACCTCCATCGCCTGCATGCCGAACACCAAACCGATCAACGATAACCGGTCTGTAACCGAATTTATATGCCGACAGGCAACGCAATGCAATTTGTCAAATGTTTACCCGGTTGCAGCCATAAGCAATGGCTCCGAAGGGGTTACACTCACGGAATTCGGGGACTTAAAAAATGCCGGTGCCGTGGCGTTTTCAGATGACGGAAGACCTGTGATGAACAGCGCACTGATGAGAAGGGCGCTCGAATATGC
>JADFWA010000311.1 GCA_015222855.1 Pseudomonadota bacterium
GCCTGGTTCCCATGCTCCAGCGTGGGAACCTACATGGTATGCATTCCCACGCTGGAGCATGGGAACGAGAAAAGGGTAAAAACAGATCTGACTTTTGAGTCTTAATTCCTGGCCTTTAGCCTTTTGCCTTTGACCTTTTGCCTTTGCGGCTCTGCCGGGTTAGGTTATGAGTTCAAAAAATTCCTCAATTTCTGAACGTTGTTCTTTTAATTCCTTGACAATCGTTTTAACGTCCTGGTCTGTAAGCCCTAATTTATGGCTTATATTTTCTGTTCTTGCTATTACTGGATTACCACTATAGCCAATACCAGCTCTCTGGCACAAAGAATTCGCAAGCTCGATGATCATGGCATGATGCTGGTAATTAGGGGGGCATGCAGCGGAATTGTGATGAAAGGAGGATGGCAAAAGGAGATCGTCAGGGAATTTCCAACTTTCCATGAGAAGCCCCGCAAGCATAGCATGGTCTAAGCCGAATGTTTCTTTCTCTTTGTGATGCAAAGGAGTTTGGGATTCTTTTGCATCTTCTAAAACTGTTCTGTATTCCTCGGGAAAATATATTGTGAAAATTACTTTACCAATATCATGTAATAGACCGGCCATAAAGATTTGCTCGGCCGCACCCGGAACTGTTTTTTTAACTATTTTCTTGGCGACTGAACCACACCCGATAGCATGCATCCATAAATCTTGCATATCAAGTATGCTATGAGGACCTTTTTCGTGCAGAGTGGAAAAGACACTCATCCCGATGGTTAGGCCAATGATTTCGTCAAAACCGATAATAACGGTGGCTTGAAAGATAGAGTCCACATTCTTAGAAAAACCGTAGTAGGCAGAATTGGCCAACCTGAGGATTTTGTTGGATATGGCTTTATCCTTACTGATAATGTCAACCAAATCCTTTGCTGATGCGCTTTCGTCGCCTGCGACTTTCAGTATGTTGGTTACAATTACAGGAAGGGTCGGGAGCTGTGTCCGTTTGCTACGAATCAGGTCTGTGATCTTTTGATGTATTTCCATTAAAGGAGACTCATCTTTCATAAGCGTTCCCTTTTTAATCAAAGAACTATAGAGAAAAGAAGTTTATGTGTCAAGCAAGAAACCCGGCGAGGGTTTTCCGGTTGATTAAGAGATCGCGAAACATTCTATGTTCGGCTGTTAGGTGGAACTTCGCTTTTTATTCCTTCCGGTACACAGTTTACCGGACAATGAAAATAGATACACCGGCCGCATTCATATCTTCTTATCGTTGCCCCCAATACCGCCAGAGACAGAAGATATATCAACAGCAAATCCAATTGCATATACAACCAGTAGAGTGGAAACAGTATCAGGATTGCGGGTGCAATCAGCGACACGGCCTTATCAAAAATGTTTAAAGGCCCGGGCTTTGGTTTGAAATATTTTGGAATTTTCCAGAAAAACATGCACTTGGTGGTGTCGGCACCCTGAATATAATGTGGACAATGGGTGCAATAAAATCTGTATATAAGGATGACAAGAAAGATACATACAATAATGTAGAAAATAAACCACACGAAAGAGTTTTTCAAAATGGCTATACACGCCGTAATGAGGGGTACTGCAACAACCAGATTCCAGTAAAGAAAGTCAAAAAATGTATGGTGTGTCTTTAATTGTGGTTTGTTTTCCTTCATATTCTTTTCTCCCGGTACATTTTCTCAAGCATCATCTTGATCTTCCGGTTCTTTGTTGTGCCTGCCTGTCTTTCTTTGTACGCTTTCTGCTCAGCATGGCGGCAATTATGAGAAATATGCCGCCCGCGATAAATATCCCCCACTCGGCAGGTGATTGGAGCTGCCTGCGCGGGATGATGTAAATGCCCAGAGACACCCAGATCAGCACTCCAATGCACCCCAGTATTTTACTGACACCAGCACGGGTCTTTTGGGACGGGATGTTTTTCACTCTTATATCTCCAGAGGTGTCATGACGTTAAGCTATGCGCGTGCCGAACCGCTCAATGTTGGGCCGCCTGTTCCGAGTTCATGAAATATTCGGCATCAGCGCCCATTTAATAAACCATGAGCGTGTATCCGGGTCTTGTTCCATACACAAAATCCCGCCGTTCTGGAACTTGAAAACAGGTTTTTCAGTTGACCCCGTTATCAAATAGGAAGTCAGTTTCTCCATAAACGGGAGATGACCGACAAGCATGACGTTATCATTGCTGCTTATTTCATCGGCAAGGGCCGTCACATCGTCCAGGGGGTTCAATCCGCTACGTTCCCGAACACCATTTTCGGGATTGAGGGCAGATGCGAAGATATCCGCCGTCTGTTGGGCCCTCTTTTTTCCGCTGTGTCTGATGCATGATGCCTGGACTCCGTATCCCCCGGCGACGTTTGCGATACGTTTCACCTCCAGGATTCCTTCTTCCGACAGACTCTGATTGGGGTCTTTATCTTTTGGGAGACTCTTGCCATGCTGAACGAGAAAAAGCGCCATGCTGATAATCCTCCTTGCAAGGTTTATTGTTTGAGATAACCCTTGCTCTTTCGATGATCCTCTTGCCTTGCCCGGTTTTGGAACAGGCCGCGCAAGACTCTGATTCCCTGTATCTCGAACTGCACGATCGGTACAAGCATCAGTATGTAAAATGCTTGATCTCCTCGCCCTTTTCATCTATCTCCGTCATCGCCTCGATTCCGAGTTGGAGGTGAGTTTCCGACCACTCTTTGGTCACGCGTTTATCGGATTTTTCTGTCTTGATTCCATCAGTGTCGAGCGGGACATCGGATACCAGTAAAAGTGCGCCGCGGGGAATCTCGTTGTGGTGTCCAACAATGAAGATGGTCGCCGTCTCCATGTCAATGGCGATACAGGTCATCCGTTTGAGCCGGTCAAGGAACGGTTGATCATGTTCCCAGACCCTCCGGTTGGTAGTGTACACTACACCGGTGCGATACTCAAGCCCGTGCTCCACGATTTTCTGAGAAACGAATTTGTGCAGCTTAAAGGAAGGAAGCGCGGGAACCTCAGGCGGGAAATAGTCGTTGCTGGTACCCTCGCCCCGGATGGCGGCGATCGGCAGTATGAAATGACCAATCTCCGTTTCATGCTTCAGGCCGCCGCATTTTCCGAGAAAAAGAACCCCTTTGGGCCGACGTGCGCTGAGCAGATCCATGATTGTCGCAGCGTTTGCCGACCCGATTCCACAGTTAATTATCGTTAGCCCATCGACATTGGTTGCGGCCTGCATCGGCCTGTTCTCACCGTAGACATCGCATCCGAACTGTTCGGCGAATTTAGTAATGTAGTACCGAAAGTTTGTCAGAAGAATATAGTCGCCAAACTTGTCCAGAGGCATTCCCGTATAGCGCGGGAGCCAGTTTTTAGCAATTTGAAGTCGTTCGGTCATTATGTTAACCGCGACTTGTAATTTCTACAATGTGGTAACCAAAATCGGTTTTAACCGGCCCATGAGGAACACCAACTTCCCCATTAAAAACCACTTTGTCAAATTCCGGTACCATTTGGCCCGGACCAAACTCTCCCAAATCTCCACCGTTGGCCTTGGACGGACATTTTGAATATTTTTGAGCAAGTTCTCCAAAATCTGCACCATCCTTGATTTGAGCCATTAAATCTTCACATTCCTTTTCAGTTTCGACTAATATGTGACGCGCTTTTGCTTTTACCATTAGATATATCCTCCTTTTCTGTTTATTCTATATAATAAAATTGTGTAAATAAAACTCTCAATTTCCAGGATTTTTCCAAGGGGTATAACGTTGGAATGAACTGGGGGGAGTGGAATGCGCCAGTATTTTCACGCCCCTCTCCGGTAACATGTTATGCTTCCTGTAGCACCTTGAGAGAGACGTCTTCTACTATGTCCTTGACCTTTTCCTTGTAAGCCAGCATATGAGGCGCATTAAGATGATCACGCAGAGCTTCTGTACTCTCCCACTTCTCAATAATCGTGACAACATTTTCGTCCAAAATTTGTGGTGGCACGTCGGCGTCGATATCCACAGCCGGAAAATACTCGATACATCCTTTCTCTTCTCTAACGTTAGGGACATTAAACTTAAATATCTCAAGAAACTCGGGAAGGCTTCCCGGCTTTACACGAATTGAAGCAATTACATTTATCATACCAGTTCTCCCTATATTTTAGTAAGCATAACCCCGCAAATAACCGGCGCGAGTGTACGAGCGTCCGAAACAAAACTAACCCCAGGTCTTGAGGCTATAGTCTTTGGGAAGGTGTGCCGTACCCTTCACACATGGAATACCTGTTTCTCTATTGACATGTTCAATGATTTCATCAATATTTTCACAAAATCCACCATCTTTCATAACCCAACCTTCATCAGTATTTTTAGCAAAGGTACATGTACAGAAATGGATTGCTTCAACTCCTTTAGCCTTAAGTATTTTAGATAAAATAACGGCAACGTCACCGGGACAGTGGCAAGTAAAAACACCTTCCAATATACAATCTTCGTATATTGAAAATCCTTCTTTTTTCTCTCTTAAACATCGGAAACAGGTAGTTAAGGGACACTGATCCATGTTCTTTTCACAACGGATAATAGCCACTCTTGTCATTTTCAACTCCTTTGTTTTCAATTGCGTATAATCTGATCGTTTTGTCATTCCCGCGCAGGCGGGAATGACAAAACGATCAGATTATAC
>JADFWA010000312.1 GCA_015222855.1 Pseudomonadota bacterium
CAGGTCCTGACCTTCGTGGGTATGCCCTTTTACGTCAACACGGTCAAAAACGGTTTTGAGGCCATCTCACCAAGGCTGGAAAAGGTCTCGCGAAGCCTGGGGGCATCCATGTTCAGCACCTTCGCGCGAATCACCTTTCCCCTCGCCTGGCGCAGTATGCTTGTGGGCATCATAATGTGTTCCGCCCGGGCAATCAGCGAGTTCGGGGCGGTTATAATAGTCGCCTACCACCCGATGATCGCACCTGTCCTGATCTACGAACGTTTTGAGGCCTACGGTCTGAAATACTCACAGCCGGTCGCGGTCTGGCTTGTGTTTATCTGCCTCTTACTGTTCCTGGTCCTGCGAGTCCTGACCACATCAACCGGAGAGAAGGAAGTATGATAAAGACAGAGAATCTAAGTGTTAATCTACCGGGATTTGGTCTTCACGATATCAATCTTTCCATAGAAGAGGGTGAATTTTTTGTGCTGATGGGCCCAACGGGGGCCGGCAAGACGGTCCTTCTGGAAGCTATGGCCGGCCTGATTCCCGTAAAAAGCGGACGGATGATCATCGGAGGGAAAGATATCGCCAAATTGCCCCCGGAAAAACGGGGTATCAGCATTGTTTACCAGGACTATGCTCTCTTTCCTCACCTCACCGTCATGGAAAACATCAAATATGGCCTGCATTTTCACAGAGTTGACAAAAGTGAAGAAGATAAAAGACTGAACCGCCTTCTCCATGAACTTGACCTTGCACACCTTGAGAAGCGCCTTCCTGAAAACCTGAGCGGCGGGGAACTGCAGCGTGTCGCCCTGGCAAGGGCGCTCATGGTCAATCCCGGCATACTCCTCTTGGACGAGCCGCTTTCCGCGCTCGATCCCCGTTTCAGGGAAGAGATACGCAGCGGACTGAAGAGACTTCATCAATCATCCAGGGTAACCTTTCTGATGGTGACACACGATTTCGCCGATGCCCTGTCGCTTGCGGGCCGGGCCGCAGTGATGAATAACGGAAGGATAGAACAGACAGGAAGTATGGAAGATATCTTTCAAAGACCGGACTCAAAATTTGTGGCGGATTTTGTGGGAATGAAAAATCTCCTTCCTGCAAAATTTGACGGCACAAAGGCCATTATAGATGATCTGGAAATTGAACTCGGCAGAACCCCCGTCAACAGCCACGGATACATAGCCATCAGACCCGAGGACATCGTGCTCAGCAAAGACGCATTCGCCTCAAGTATGAGAAACTCCTTCAGGGGAACCGTTTCAGGGATATTTGACAGGGGATTTTACTACGAGGTTCACGTCAGGACAGGAGAAACAACCTTCAAGTCACTGATTACAAAAAAATCCCTCTTCGAACTGGAAATCCAGGAGGGGATCGAGGCCTTCATTTCCTTTAAATCAACCGCCATCCACAATTTTTAGATTTTTAGGCAATTTGTCACTTGACATCTTGCCATACAACAATATATAAGCGTCTACCTTAATACATCGCGTCCCCATCGTCTAGAGGCCTAGGACACCGGCCTTTCACGCCGGCGACCGGGGTTCGACTCCCCGTGGGGACGCCAGAATAATTTCAAGGGATCAGAAGTTTCACTGATCCCTTGTCTTTTTTGGATGTGCGAGCGTGGTCTGAGACTGAGGTATGAACAGGCAGATAAATGATAAAGGTCGTGCCGGCCTCTTTTTCAGATTCAACGGCAATATTGCCTTCGTGCATCTTCAGAATCATCTTTGAAAGATGGAGCCCGACGCCGGTTCCGTCTTTTTTTGTGGTAAATTTGAACCTGAACAATTGATCCTTCACTTCAGGCGCTATTCCTATACCGTTATCCTGAATCCTGATGACAACTTGTTCTTCGCCTTCGGCTTCAGAAGTGATGCGTATCAATCCCTTTTGACGTGACCTCTTTTCACCAATCGCCTCTGTGGCGTTTCTTATAAGATTGACGAAAACCTGTACCAGCATCCTCCTGTCACAGAGAACGACCCTCTCTGCTACGGTCGAGATATCAATCTCAAGAGTTATACCCTTGAGCAGATGAGAGCACTGTGCCAGAGCATCATCAAACAGAGATATAACCTTTTCGGGACGTTTTGATGAAGATTCCTCCATGTCAAGTTCCCTGGACATTTCCAGGACGGATTTTATGGATTCAACACCCTGATGAAGCGTCTTTAAATAATTCCACCACTCCTTTTCCTTTTCAGATGAAGTCTCATACAATGAGTTGCCCAGCTTCCGGAGAAAATATTCAGCGCCGCTGATAAGCTGAAGCGGATTGCGTATTTCGTGAATTATAATATCCTTTATCCGCGACATCTCTTCCGCCTGCGACTCCAGCGACGAGGACATATCCTGCAAAAGCGTTTCGTACTGCCTGCGTGATATCCAGTGTGCCACCTTCTCCTTGAGTATCTTCACATTATAGGGTTTTACGATATAGTCCGTCGCGCCAAGTTCAAAACCCTTGAGTTGTTCTTCCTCATGATACAGGGCAGTAACGAATATCAGCGGTATATGCCCCCATTCCTGATTCGTCATAACCGCCTTGCAAAAATCAAAGCCGCTCATGCTAGGCATCATAATATCGGAAAGGATTAAAGAAATATATTCACTATGTTCTTCGAGCTTGTCCAGCGCCTCAAAACCGTTGCCGCCAAGAAATAAATTATACTCATCACACAATGCCTCAACAACGACCTTCATCATGCCGGGATTATCCTCAACGATCAACACAGAGGGACGTTCAGGACTCCGGTTTTCATAGCTCATAATGTCTTCGGAATAGGTCATCTTTGCCAGGTCATCCAGTCCCAGTGTCAGTTGATATTCGATTTTCTTTTTCCGTTCAGCCATTCTGCGATCGGCATCGCTTTGACGGCGCTCTGCAATTAAAAACGGCACAATATTTTTTACCGAAGCGCTCTGATCAATGTAGAGCGGCAATGTGTATCTGAAGGAAGCGCCTTCCCCCGCCTTTGAATGGGCGGCTATGATCCCGCCGTGCAGTTCAACGTTCCGTTTACATAAATACAGGCCTATGCCCATTCCATCGTGCCGCTTCGACAGGGTTTCATCCGCCTGATAGAGCCGGTCGAATATTTTGCCGATACGGTCTTCCGGGATACCGGCGCCGGTATCCGACACCTCGGTATATACCTGCTGCCCATCGGTGCCGACGGTTACTGTAATCGCATGCCCCGCTTCGGTGAATTTGAAGGCATTCTGAACGAGATTATTCAGAACTTCCTCAATACGGACGACATCCATATTGACCACAAGCGGCTCCGGCGGGACATCCAGAGAATAGGTTATACCTTCCTTCTGTGCCTTCGGTTCAAAGAGTGAAAATACATTCCGGACGATGCCGACATAGTCATAATTGTCCATTGTCAATTTTAATTCGGGGTCATCAGCCCTTGATACCTCGATTATTCTATCAACGTGCATGGAAAGCTTAAAGGCAGCCTGATGAATAATCCGCAACTGATTCATCACCGATTCGTCGAGATGCGCCGCTTTTTCCATAATCATTTCAGTATTGCCGATAACTATGGAAAGCGGAGTTTTCAATTCATGGGTAATATTTGCTATAAAGCGATTTTTGGTCTCTATCAGGGCATCGATCTTTGCCCTAGACTCTTCCAGTTTTTTGCTCCTGATCTTTTCCTGTTCTGTGCCAACGAATATCTGTCGTCTGGCATTTTCGCTCATACCGGAAGCAATAACAACCATGGCAAATGTAAAGACCATAAAATAGATACTGTTCCAGACAAGCGACCAGTCAATAACCTTCCCCACCAGAAGCGCGGGGAAAAGATTACAAGTAAAATGAATTAGGATAATTACCAGACCAGCCAGAAGTGATTCATAAATCCCCCATGGTAAAACCATTGCAATGCCAATAAAAATCAGGATAAGGCCGGCATAATAGGGGCTTGCGTATGCACCCGTCAGAAAGGTCAGATAGGCAATCGTTGAGGCCGCCACCACATTGAGTACATGGCACATCAAATAAGGATATTTTTTTAGAAAGGTCCTGTTCGAAAGCATAAAAAGAAAGATGCAAAGAATCATTGAAATGATCCTTACCTTGAAAAGCTGGAACCACTTATCGGGAAAGATCAATATATCAAAGACAAAAGCGCCGGGAATAAGGATTATGCAGAACAGATAAATAACATTCAACCTCGAAATAAGTAAATCATGAATGTACGACCGGTATGGAGATGCAAACTCCTCCGGAACGGTATATCTCAGATTACTGAATATTTTCTGCGTTAAGTTCATTATTCAACATTAGAGATGTGTATCTTAAGATAAATATTGGTATGTTTTTCGTCGGAATAGAGTTCAGTCCGGTATTCCGGCGGAACCAGCGCTTTCACTTCATCTTCGCCCCTGTGGATTATCTCCCATCTCCCACCATAATCCATAAGATGCCGCGCCATGTTGTTTTTATGGACATTTGTAATTATGACGGTCCCTCCCGGCAGCGTGCGATTTATTAAATATCGCACAAATCTTTTACATATACCCTGTTCAAAGTAGTCAAATAATCCGGCGCAATAGGTAAGGTCATATTTTCCCTTGACGGGACTTGATTCCTTTTTTTTAATTATATTCAAAAGGTTAATATTTATCAGGTCTACCGTGAAATTTTCTTTCGGAAGATACTGAAATCGTTCTGAAAAATCGGCTAAGGCAAAGGCATCCATATCGACCAGTGTTGCCTGAACAGGCTTTTCAAATGTATTCTCCTCTACAAAACGTAAAACCTCCTCGGCGGGCCCAGAACCGAGAGACAGAAAGGAAAACCCATTTTCGGCGGTCCTGTTTAATGAAGAAATCTCATCGTGGAGAAATCTTATACGGTCTTGATGGGCCGTCACTGCATCCAGACTGCAGAGAAACTTGTTCATCATCTTCGCAAAGAGTGAGTCACCGGAGTAAGGATTCTGGAAAAAATACTTGATCGTCTCAAAATCACCCGCATACCCAAAATCTTTGTCAATTATTGATGCGATAAGGGGTGCGGTTCGAAAGAAGGGATTCAGGTTCTCTCTGAGATATTCCTTATAAACAATACTTTCATTTTCATTGATGTTATCTGCTATTGAATTCAACCGGAAAACATAATTACGCATATCTGTAAGTACATTTTCTTCAATCCCCTGTAAAAAAAGTTCCTGCTCTGACGGTAAGTGGTAGAGACCTTTACTCTCCTCCTGATCGAGTACCCGCTTCAAACAATTCATATACATTCTCCAATCGCTGATCAGAGCCTTGTATTTTTCAGAAACAGCATCGAAGTTTTTCAAAGGTTCAAGAGCAGATGAAATTGTCATTCTGTTCTGAAGGGCATCCGATACCGTTTCGATATGTGAAACGTCAAGAAGCTGACCGGAAAAACGAATGATAATTTCAGCGCCGTCATTTCTCTTTCGGACAATATCTGCCTGACCGTCAAACAGAACCTTATTGTCCGCATTAATTGCGATTGTCACCTCATCACCGACCTGCACTTCGACAGGCAAACTTTCACCGAAATCGATACGCGCCGTGGAAGCTGTAAAATCCACAACAGAACCGGACAGTTGGCGCTCACCGCCATCGTGCGTCACGCTTAACGAAACATCGAGTCGCACCTTCGGTACATGACGCGGAACCCTGATTTTCCCTGTCATTGTGCGATCAAGCGTCTTTTTGGCATAAAAGACCCCGATTCGCATGTTGAGAAAATCAAGCTCCGTTACATGGACAACGGTGCCCGAAGCGGAGATAATTTCCACATCCTCCGCGTTGGCAATTGCGATCCTGTCCAGCATCACCCCCCTTTTAAAGGGGCATGAATCCTTCGGACACA
>JADFWA010000027.1 GCA_015222855.1 Pseudomonadota bacterium
AATAATCGATAAAGAAATTGCGGAACTCAAGGAAAAAACAGGGGTGAAATCGTCTCGCCTTTCCTCTCTGAGAGAATTTCAAGAGGGCTACGAGTGGTGCAATGAGGGCACAAGGCACATCATGAAGACAAAAAAGCAGGAGGGTTTCCACGGGCTGGTGGCTGATTATATCGAAGTCCCGAAGGAGTATGAAGCCGCTGTAGAGGCCGTCCTCGGCGAGAAACTCCAGCACATTGTCGTAAAAACCCAGGAAGATGGTATAAGGGCTATCGATTATCTGAAGACCCAATCGCTGGGAAGGGGAAGTTTCATACCCGTCGAGGTAAGAACCAGGCTTTCAGGTGTGGAAACACTCTATGGGGATAACGTGGAAATCGTTAGATTGAGTGATGTGGTCAATGTTGAGAAAGGTTTTGAAGACATAGCCGATTATCTTCTCGGAAATGTTCTGTTAATTCCGAATCTCAATACAGGCATATCACTATGGCGGAGAAACGGATTCGAGGGGACATTTGTAACACCGGAGGGGGATATTATATGTCCTCATGGCGTCTTGACCGGCGGCAACGGTGGAAATGGTGAAAACAGCCTCCTTCGCAACAAGAGGGAAATTGCAGAGCTGGAGGAGGAGATCGATAAGCTGATCCGTTCTCTCAAAGATGAAGAGGAAAGCAGGGTCAGGACAACCACGCTTATCTCGCAGTGTGAAGAAGAGCTGGTTGAACTGAGAGCTGAGCTGCGTAGTTTGGAACTGGGCATCAATGGCAGGCGGAAGGACATTGAACGATTTGAAGGTGAGCAGGAGTGGATCGAGCAGAGAATAAATGTCCTCGCCTTCAACATGGAGAGCATGGAGTCGGAAGAAGCTCAGACAATTGAAAAGATAGCCGCTGCCGAAAAAGACATTCTATCCCATAAGAACAGAAAAGAAGAGGTAAACGAAACGATTTCTTCTTTGCAGGAGAGATGGGAAGAGTTGAGGAACAAACTGGAGGAAATGGAAAGGGAGTTGACCGACGAAAAGGTTCTTCTGGCGTCCCTTGAAGAAAAGAAGAACGCGAGTCTCAAGACCCTGGCAAGCTTGAATACTGCCGCAACTGACATATCGAACGATATTGATTCAAAGACCGGAGAAACGGAAGATATTGAAAGAAAGATTAAAGATATCACAAGGAATATTGCCCTGAAGCGGGATCATCTTGACCATCTCTACTCAGATCATGATACTTGCGAAGCCGAACTGGAGAAGAAGAGGGAATTCCAGAATGAGAAGGGAGAAGTGTTAAGAGGCAGGGAAATGGAGGACAGGAAGACAAAAGAAGATCTCGATAATTTAACAAAGGAGGCGAGTGAACTGGAAATGGAATCTCGCGAGGTATCCTTCCAGATTAACACCCTGCAAGAGGGTATATACGGGAAATATCATGTTGACCTGAATTCTTTGGAAACGAAGGTTGAAAAGCTTGAGGAAACCGACATTCAGGAATTAAGAAACAAACTCGACAGAGACAGGAAATCCATCGAAAATTTTGGAGAGGTCAACCTGCTGGCTCTCAGTGAACACGAAAAGCTCAAGGAACGGTACGATTTTCTGACTTCCCAGGCTGAAGACTTAAATTCCTCGCTGGATATGCTGCAAAGAACTATATCAAGAATAAACGGGGTTTCCAGAAAGAGATTCGCGGAAACCTTCACGGCCGTCAACGAGTGCTTTAAGGATGTTTTTTCCAGACTCTTTCAGGGAGGCAAAGGGGAGCTTCGGCTTACCGATGAGACGGACATGCTGGAGACGGGTGTGGATATAGATATTCAACTCCCCGGCAAGAAACCTCAGAATATTACCCTCCTGTCAGGTGGAGAGAAATCCCTTGCCGCCGTCGCCCTGATTTTTTCCATACTTTTATATCGGCCGACGCCTTTTCTGGTGCTTGATGAGGTTGACGCGGCGCTGGATGACGCGAACATATCGCTTTTCAATAAACTGCTAAAGGACATCTCGGCAAATTCACAGGTTATTCTGGTGACCCACAATAAGAGAACCATGGAGTTTGCGGATAACCTCCACGGAGTCACAATGGAAAAACAGGGCATCTCCACCATGGTTTCCGTAAGTCTTCATTAACATAATCTCTCTATCAGCAAATCTAATCGCAAAAGCACGAAAGTACGAAGACATGAAAGTTAATATTATTTCGTGCTTTCAATCTTTCGTGTCTTCGTGATATGTTTTTATAAAGTATTTTTTGGCTGCGGCTTTGCCGCCTTAGGTGAAATTTGAAAATGGTTGACAATAATAAAAACGACGGGTTTTTAAAAAAATTAAGAAAAGGACTCTCCAATACAAGAAAGGGTCTTGTCGAAAGTTTTGACGACCTGATGCTTGGCGAAAAGATCATCGACGATGACCTTTTCGAAGAACTGGAGGAAGTTCTCATAACGGCTGATGTAGGTCCCGCATTCACTTACGATCTGATCGAGGAGATGAAAGCGGCTGTAGAGAGAAAGGAACTTGACAACCCGGATGTGCTCAGGACCGTCCTGAAGGATAACATGATGGACATCCTGAAGGATAGTGAAGCGCCTTTGCGTATCCCCCGAAATAAGCTCTTCACCATCATGGTCGTGGGAGTCAACGGGACGGGCAAGACCACCACCATCGGCAAGATTGCTCATCGTTTTAAAAAAGGAGGGCTATCCGTTATGCTCGCTGCAGCGGACACATTCAGGGCGGCAGCGATCGAACAACTGGAAATATGGAGTCAAAGAGTAGATGTCCCCCTGATCAAGCAAAAAATGGGGGCAGATCCTTCCGCCGTTGTCTATGATGCCATTCATGCGGCAAAGTCACGCGGGACAGAGGTGGTGATTATCGATACCGCCGGCAGACTCCACACCAAGGTCAACCTTATGGACGAACTCAAAAAGACCAAACGTATTATGGAAAGAGAACTCCCGGGTTCTCCCCATGAGGTACTCATCGTTCTTGACGCCACCACCGGTCAAAACGCCATCTCACAGGTAAAGATGTTCAATGAGGAAATCGGCGTGACGGGAATTGCCCTTACAAAGCTGGACGGGACGGCAAAGGGGGGAATTATCATCAGGATTGCAAAGGAGTTAAATATCCCCATCCGCTATATAGGCATCGGCGAAGGAATCAATGACCTTAAAAGATTCAAGAGTGAAGAATTCGTAAATGCCCTCTTTTAATAAGCGTTCAGCTATCAGCCGTTAGCTTTCAGCAAAAACCCAAAGTTCCGGGTTCCATGGTCTCGATTTGAACTCAGAACTTTGAACTCAGAACTCTGAACATGGAAAAGATATTTGCCATCGGTGATATCCATGGATGCCTTCACAAACTGAAGAGCATTATGGCCAATATAGACATCGATGCTAAAAATGATACCCTGATCTTTATAGGTGATTATATAGACAGAGGGCCGGACCCCAAGGGTGTGGTTGATTTTGTCCTGGGCTTGAGGGAAAGCATTAATCACATAATCTTTCTTAAGGGAAATCATGAACAGATGTTCCTCGACTATTTACGTGATGATAAATATAAGGGGATTTTCCTTGCAAACGGAGGGGGACGCACCCTTTCATCCTATGGATTTGTTGAAACAGCGGAGGGCGCAAAGGTAAACGTCCCGGAAAACCACATGCAGTTCTTCAAATCGCTCCTTCCATATTATGAAACGGACGATTATATCTTCGTGCATGCCGGTTTAAGGCCTGACATTCCTCTGGAAGAACAGGATACAGATGATTTAATATGGATAAGGTATGAATTTATAAGGTCTTCCCATGATTTCGGAAAGACCGTGGTTTTCGGACACACGCCGCTTTCCCGCCCTCTTATAGAATCCAACAAAATAGGGATTGATACAGGGGCCGTCTTTGGCGGCAGTCTCACATGTGTTGAGTTGCCGGAGGTCAGGATACACCAGGCCTGACGGCTTTGTAAAAAATCGAAATTAAACACTTTTGTCATTCCCGCGCAGGCGGGAATCCAGTATTTACAAATAATTATATTGGCGCTTAAGGTTAATTTATCTGATCACATGACTTTTCACATGACTATCAATTTTAACTTTTTACGATTTTGTCAGGTATTATGAAAATTATTGAATGTGTCCCCAATTTCAGCGAAGGCAGAGATAAAGACAAGGTGGCAAGCATTGTCGAGGCGGCCTCCGGGGTGAGTGGCGTCAAGGTTATCGACTTCAGCATGGACAGTGATCACAACAGGAGCGTTCTGACCATTATCGGCACCCCGGAAGATGTGGAGAGGGGAGCGGCGGCGGCCTGTGACAGGGCACTTAAGTTAATCGATATGAGGAAGCATTCCGGTATTCATCCCAGAATCGGCGCCGTGGATGTGGTTCCCTTTGTTCCGATAAGAGGCGCCGACATGAAGGAGGCGGTTGAGGCAGCTCACCGCTTCGGCCGTGCATTCGGAGAAAGGAATAATATACCGGTCTATTTTTACGGCGAAGCGGCGCTGGACCCAAAAAGGAGAGAACTGTCCGACATAAGAAGGGGGGGATACGAGGGTCTGAGTGAAAAGATGAAAGACCCCTTATGGATTCCAGATGCGGGCCCGGCCATCTTCAGCCCACGCGGCGGCGCTGTATCAGTGGGGGCAAGAAACCCGCTGATAGCCTTCAATATCAATCTTGACACCAACGATCTCGATGTGGCGAAAACCATCGCCAAGTCTGTAAGATACTCAAGCGGCGGCCTCAAATACGTTAAGGCGATAAGTATTCCGCTGAAGAGCAGGCATATTGTTCAGGTCTCAATGAACCTTGCCAATTACAAAGAAACATCCGTCAAAAAGGTCTTTGACACCGTAAAAGAAAAGGCCTCCGAACATGGTGTCGAGATTCTTGAATCCGAGCTGATAGGCCTGATTCCAGAGGCGGCGCTTGAAGATGTGACGACCGATTATCTCAAATTATCCGATTTCTCCCCTGAAAGGATAATAGAAACGCATCTTCCGCGGAGTATTGACACACATCTCAAATAATGCTAAATCCATTTCTCGTTTTTGTTTACATATGCCCTCGTAGCTCAGTAGGATAGAGC
>JADFWA010000313.1 GCA_015222855.1 Pseudomonadota bacterium
CGAAACGTTGTTTTACCTCATGTTCGTTTGTACCACCATGAATCGGGAAGTCGCGGATCTGACCGTGCCGGAGAGAATCAGACTCGGCTTATGAGAGAAGTAGCCTTGATGAATAAGAGGTGGAAAGAGTGGATACGGAACGATCCTTTCTACAGTCCTCACTTAACCAAGGATCGTGAAGATTTCACCCTTCAACAATTTTCTATCGACTGAAACGCGCTTTTTTGTGATGATGCACCGAATGAAAGTAAGAATAGCACAAATTCCCCTCCAAGATCAGTTCATGAGGGCATGCCTCTGGGCGTTGATCGTCGTTGCCTCAATATCTGTCTGGAGAGCCCTTCTCTACTATGATGATGCCACTTACATCTACCTGTCCGTTTCCCTTAAATCACCCCAGGCAGGTATTTCAGCACTTTATTATGATGTTGGAAAGGGGTACAATGAAAATGATGTCGCCCCCGCTTCCATTCTGGGAGATAATCAGGTTCACGAGTATCTTTATAAGATACCGAATAAGACCTTATACAACTTGCGGTTGGATCCGCCGCCTGCAACGCATCGCCCCATCTCCATCCGGAAGGTGGAGATATTGGACAACTCCCGCAAACTGGTGAAGCGTGTAAACCTGTGTCAACTGAAGCCCGTGCATCAAATTCAGGCCTTAGAACTGTTTCATGATAAGGTAGATATTCTGGTTCAGGAAGGGGCAAATGACCCCCAGGTACAAATTCACTTCGAATCTCCTGTCACTGTCAAAAAACTCGATGCTCTGGCCAAATTTCTGGGTAGAGTTCTACTGGAATTTACGGGGCTTTTCTTTGGCACCTGCCTGCTGATATACATCTGGTTACGCTGGCGGAACAAGGTTATTGCAACGGCCATGGTGGTCTCTCTGGTGATTTTCGGGTGGCGCTGCTGGACGCTTTACGATGATGCGGTTTCATTGTTTGTCCAAGTTAGCATGCATTCCTCCGTCGTCGGCACGTCGAAAGTCTATTACGATCTGGGTTTGGGTATGATTGAAAAACACTCACAACAGATACACACGACCGGCGGGGAAGGCTTTCAGCACTATCGATTCAAGCTGCCCAACAAACCGATTTACGAATTGCGCCTCGATCCCCTGACCACAGGCGGACAAGTGCGGATTGGCGAGATCAAATTAACCAATGCCTTTGACACTGTTATTCGAGAGATCGACTTAAGTCAGATAAGGCCCAGAAAGCAGATCAAGTCTATCCATTTGGTTAATAATATATTGGATGTGTCCGTAGCAGAAGACGCCGACGATCCGCAACTGGCCATTGAACTGAACGGATTGCTGAATTTTGAAGGCAAATTGCCGTTTCCACTCAAGGAATCGCTCTTGAAGCTGATGATGGAAGCGGCCTTTTATTTGCTATTTGTTTCCGTTTCCCTTTTGCTCTGGAGAAAATGGGGCGACGTTTTTCTTGAAGGGCTGGACAGCCCCTTTGTTCAGGAAAAAATGCCCCTGATTTATCTGGGAACCGCCCTGGGTCTGATATTGGCCATGGGATTTATCAGCGGGCTGGATGTCAACCCGGACGAGTGGAACGGCCACATCAAGGCGGCCGCTTACTATATTCAGAACTGGCTTTCTCCGGCGGTGGATGATCCCCGGATTGTCAACAGCATATCCGTGTTCGGTGTCAGCTACCTATGGCATATCGATCCATTCTATCTCTTTGCCGTAAAAACCACCCAGGTCTTATCCGGCATCGTGTCCGACTTCTATCTGAGGTTGCGACTATTCAATGCCTTTTTATTTCTCTCGTTGGTGTTGGTTATTGCTGCGCAGATCAAACGTTCGAAATGGATGGTTCCTTTCCTCGT
Source organism: Pseudomonadota bacterium (assembly GCA_015222855.1). Classification (GTDB taxonomy): domain Bacteria; phylum Desulfobacterota; class Syntrophia; order Syntrophales; family JADFWA01; genus JADFWA01. Next base: position 1,858 of record JADFWA010000313.1, read on the forward strand.
CATCTCACCGCAGGTGTGGTATGTGTTTTCCTACTTCAACAATGACGCTTTCCCATGGTTTATCGCCATGCTTCTGGCAATGCAGGTCGTCGATCCGGAATCCGCGCTGAGCCGATTCCTCTTCGCCCCTACCATGCGTCGTCACATCGGTGGCGGAGTCTTGGCGGGGATATTATTGGGCCTCCTCATCTCGTCCAAATTGAATTACTGGCTGTACATTGCGTTTCTGACCTTTGTCGCATTGTGGCGTATCCTTTTTGAAACATCAGGTCTCCAGAGGATCCCTCAATTAAAAAAATGGCTTTTTATTTTTATGGTTGCGCTGCTGGTCTATCTGCCTTTATACGGCTACGATCAGTACGTGAATGATTTCAAGAAAAACGAAAAGGTCTTGAACGCCATGGAAAGTTATGCCGCTCCTCAGTTTAAGCCCAGCACCATGCAGAATGATCCGTCATCTTCCTATAAAGGATTGCGCCTGAGAGACAAGGGGGTCTCTTTAAAGGGACTCTTCCTTCAGAGTTCAGACTGGCGCGATCTGTCCTTCGAGAGCTTTTTTGGCATCTACGGTTACATGAATCTTGTTTCCGACAAGAACTATTATCGGTCTGTCACCCATGTGCTGGGCGTTTTCTTCCTGCTGGTTTTCTTTTATGCAGCATTTACCCTTTCCGTCCGGGATATGATCTTTTTCCTGTTTGTCCTGCTCTTCGCGGGCCTGGCGGTCGGGCAAGCGGTCTGCAATTCCTGGATATATGACTATGAGCCCCAGGGACGTTATCTCTTTCTGATTCTGCCGATGTTCATGGTGGGTCTTGCCAGGCTTCCCGCCTCCTTCCGCACGCGGATCATGCCCCTGTTCGGTCTGGCTTTTTTTATTCTCAGCGTCTGGTCATTTCTGCTGACTGGGCTTAAGATGATCCCTAAAATCAATTAGATGTCGTGAGATGAACGTGATCGATCCAGATCGAATCATAGAAATAATAAGATGAATGAACTCACCAAGAGACGTTACCCTGCTGTCGGTCATTGCCCCCCTCAAAACGAGACGGATAATATTGTTCCCCTCTATGGGCGGACATACTATGAATCCCAGGATAAGCCGGTCTATCTGATCGACGAATGCCGTAATCTGGAGCAGAAATAATCATGTGCGGAATTTGCGGTTTTGCCGGAGCCGGTGATGTGGACATTCTTGCATCCATGAATGAAACCATGGTCCATCGAGGTCCCGATGCCGGTGGGCTATGGCACGAAGCCCATGAGGCGGTCTACCTGGGACACAGGCGTCTGTCCATCATCGATCTGAGCGACGGGGCGCAGCCGATGTGGACGGAGGATGGCGCTTTGGGGGTCGTCTTCAACGGGGAGATCTACAATCATTTGGAGCTCCGCGAAGAATTGATCAGGGCCGGCCACCATTTTATGACCGACCACTCCGATACGGAGGTGCTGCTCCACGGTTACCGGCAGTGGGGCCATGATCTGCCGTCCCGGCTCAACGGCATGTGGGCCTTCGCCCTTTACGACCGGAAGCGGCGCGAGCTCTTCCTCAGCCGGGACCGTTTTGGGAAAAAGCCCCTCTTCTATTCCTTACAGAATCGAACCTTTGCCTTCGCCTCCGAACTGAGCGCCCTCATTCGCCACCCGCAGATCGCGGCCAGCATCCATGAGGGGAGTCTCAAGAAGTATTTTGCCTACGGTTATATCCCGGCGCCTTCCACCCTTTATCGGCAGATATTCAAGCTCCCCGGCGGCCATAATCTGCTGCTGAAGATGGACGCCATGGCTTGCCGGGTATTCAAGTACTGGGATTTTGTTCTCGAGCCTTTTGAGGATATCCCTGCCAATCCGGAGGCAGCATGGGGGGAGGAGCTACGGGATCTGCTGAGGAAATCGGTGCAGCGACGACTTATGTCTGACGTGCCGCTGGGGGTCTTTCTCAGCGGCGGGGTCGATTCATCCGCCATCACGGCTTTTGCGGCGGAAGCGGCGGGGCAGGCGCGTATGAAAAGCTTTTGCATCGGTTTTGAAGAGGCAAGTTTCGACGAAACAAAATATGCCCGGATCATCGCCGAGCGCTATCACACGGAGCATTACGA
>JADFWA010000314.1 GCA_015222855.1 Pseudomonadota bacterium
CCTTTACCTTAATATACTCGGCTGACCCTGATTTCAATTCTTCATAATCCCTTTTCAGCTTTGCCAATTCCTTTTCCCTGGAGGATAAACTGGATCCCAGTTCCAGTTTCGATTCTCCCAGACGTTTTTTAACCTCCTTGAGACTGCTAATCTCCCCTTTTAGCTTTTCAACCCGTCGTTGAAGCCCGCTAATTACAAGGGATTTGGGTACATCTGAAGTTAGAAAACGACTCAAGGCATAACCTTCCTTCCCATTTTTAAGCCGTACCTTGGTCCAATCTTCCTGTTCCTCCAGTACCTCTACCTCCTCATTCGACTTCAGCATACCGACAACCTTATGTTCGTTAGATGGACCCGTACGTAAGGTAATCCAAAGTACATCAGTAATATACATGGTCTTGGCCGAAGCGGGCACAACGACCAACATACTAAAAATTGCCGCCAAAAATAAGTATCTCCGGAACACTCTTCATACCCCCTCTTATTATGTTCAAGATAGTTTGGTAACACAAAATCGGGCACTTGTCAAAAATTCCAATGTCTTGAGCTGGAGTTTACCCCGCACTCGATGCGGGGAAAAGCCAAAATTTCCTTGACAGAATTTTTTTGTAATACTCCGGCAATGATGGTAGTATAATTATCGGCTTTAGCCGATAGTTTAAGGCACAAAGGCACATAGTTGCAAAGGCACAAAGTAATATTCCATTTCTTTTTTGGTTTTTCACAATCCCTGAAAGGGATAATAATATTATAAATTTTACACCATGCAGAATATTCCATTAAACCTTGCAGAACCAGGGATGAAACTCGCGGAAGCAGTAACGGACGAAAACGGATTGCTGCTTTGTGGCAAGGGAACAGAGCTGACTGAAACGACCATTTCACGCATATCAAGCATGGGAATTAATAAGATAACCGTAGAAGGCCATCCCATGGAAATAATTGAGGTAGAGGAAAAACCTCCCGAAGTCCAACTTGAAGAACTGGAACAACGATTCGAAAAAGCCGCGTCAGACCCCGTGATGAGTATGATTAAAAACATGCTTGAAAAGAAACTCAAAGAAAAGATGGAACAAAAGGGATGAAAAGAGACAAAGACAAAATCAGAAAAAAAATCGAGGCATTGATAAATCTCCCAACCCTTCCCGGAGTGGTAAACAATATAATTCATACGATGGGGAAAGATGTCACATCGGCGGAAGATATCGGCAAAATGATCTCCGTCGACCAGGTACTCTCTGCAAAGGTGTTGAGGCTTGTAAATTCGGCATTCTATGGGTTCCCGGGCAGAATATCCAGCGTGACTTACGCGATAGTACTACTGGGTTTTGATGTCGTTAAAGGAATGGTTCTGGGCGCCTCCGTCTTCGAAATAATGATGGCACAGGGAATGATCGATCTCTGGAGGCATTCTCTTGGATGCGCCATGACCGCCGGTATCATCGCGAGAAAAATTAAACAGCCGGAACCCGAAGTGGTAACCTGCGCGGGGCTCTTGCATGATCTTGGCAAGGTTGTCCTTAAGGTGGAACTGCCGAAAATCTCGGAAAAGATAAACAAAAAGGTTCAGAAGGAAAAAATCTCCGTATATCAAGCCGAGGACGAGGTCCTCGGATTCACCCACGCCACCATTGGTCTCTGGCTCTGTGAAAGATGGAACCTGTCAAAGGACCTTTCAGACCCCGTTTCCTACCACCATAAGCCCTCCCTGGCAAAGCACGCCTACCGGCAGACTGCCATAATTCATTTGGCAGATATTCTTGTTAAGGCAAAAGGATACGGATCCGGTGGTGATTCGCTGGTTCCGATGATAGATAAGAAAGCCTGGAAAAGCCTCAAAATCAAACCCAAATTATTAGAAGAGATCATAAATGATATGACAGAAGCACTTGATAATGCTGACGATTCTGTTTTTCTATAGGTAATTGAAAAGTGAGCAAAAGCAAAAAGAGGATTCTTATAATAGATCATGACCCTGTGGAAACGGAAAACATCGAGAGCATACTCAATAAAAGCGGCTATCTCGCCTATCGTGTGGAAGATAGTCAAAAAGCGCTGGACAGCATATATAATGACCCCCCTGATCTAATAATTGCAGACAGTGATATGCATCCGGGAGGCGATGTTTTTTGCCAGAGGCTAAAAGGTGATACTACGTATAGTCAGCTTCCGATTATTCTTCTCATACCATCCGTATTGTCCGGGAACCGGATTGACTGGAATTCCACACCCGCAGATGATTACATTACAAAACCCGTCAACCCCGATGAACTGCTTTTTCGAATATCTTTCTCCATTTCAAGGAGTGAAAGGGAACTGGATGCCAATCCCCTCACCCGGCTCCCCGGAAACAACCCTATTACAAAAGAAATCCAAAAAAGGATTGATTCCAGCAAGAAGTTCGCACTGGCATATATTGACCTTGACAACTTCAAGGCATATAACGATAAATACGGTTTTATCAGAGGGGACGAGGCATTGAGGGTAACCGCCCGTATTGTGACCAATGCAGTCAGGGAATTGAATCAACCGGGCACATTTACCGGACACATAGGCGGCGATGACTTTGTCCTTATCGTTCCCCTGAAATACATAGAGGGAGTCTGTCAGCGTATCATAAAACATTTCGACGCCATCATTACCTCTTTTTATGATGAGGAGGACAGAGTGAAGGGTTACATCGATTCCGCTGACAGGACGGGAAAGAAACGAAAGATCCCGGTTATGACCGTCTCCATTGCGGTGGTGACAAATGAGAAAAGAAAGATAAGCCATGTTGGAGAGGCAAGCGCCATCGCGGCAGACTTAAAAAAACACTGTAAATCTCTCAAGGGAAGCAATTATGTAATGGACAGGAGGGGCGGAGGCAAACCATGAAACAGTTTACCGTCAAGACCGGCGCAAGGTCTGAGATGACAGACATTACCGACCGTGTGAGAGATGTGTTAAGGGAAAGTGAAATCAAAAGCGGTATCTGCTATGTCTTTACACCACATACTACCGCCGCTATTACAATAAACGAAAATGCCGATCCCGACGTGCCGCGGGATATTATAATGGAGATGGACAAGGTCATCCCTCTCAATGACAACTACAGGCATATTGAGGGGAACTCCGCCGCCCACATCAAGGCATCTCTGATCGGCGCATCGGAAATGGTATTTATAGAAGACGGTAAACTTGTACTCGGCACATGGCAGTCCATATTTTTCTGTGAATTTGACGGCCCCAGGACAAGGAAGGTGCTGGTAAAATGGACACCGTAAAAGTAACCATACTGGGATCAGGAACATGTGTGCCTTCACTAAAGCGAAGCTCCTGTTCCGTTCTGATGGATATAAATGATACAAAGCTCCTCTTCGATCTGGGGGCAGGCACCATGAGGCGGCTGCTTGAGACCGGCGCCACCATATCTCAGATATCATACCTGTTCTTCAGCCATCTTCACCCCGACCATACAGGTGAATTTGTCACCTTTCTCTTTGCAACCAAGTATCCTGAAACCTGTCGCAGGCGAACGCCTTTCACAGTCACCGGCGCCAGGGGGCTTAAGGACTTTTATGACGGTTTGAGGGAGGTATATGGACGCTGGATTGAGTTGGAAGACGGCATTTTGAACCTGATCGAGCTTGACAATACTGCACCGGATTGTCTTTCACATAAAGCTTTCATCGCAGAAACAATGCCGGTGGAACACATCGAAAGCAGCATCGGTTTTCGTATCACAACGCCGGATGGAATTTCCGTGGTCTATACAGGTGATACCGATCTTTGCGACGGTATTGTTACACTTGCCGAAGATGCGGACCTTCTCATCTGCGAAGCGGCTCTTCCTGATGGGATGAAGGTCCCGGGGCACCTTACCCCTTCACTGGCAGGCGAGATTGCCACTCAGGCAAATGTGCGGCGGCTTGTCCTCACGCACTTTTACCC
>JADFWA010000315.1 GCA_015222855.1 Pseudomonadota bacterium
CCGTTAAATTAGGCTTTTCGATAGTATTGATTTCGAGATTAATAAGATCCCGTCCAATTTCATAGAAAGTCGAAATAATCGATTCGCCCTTGGCCACGATTTACCTCCCGATTGTTAAAATAGTTAAATGAAAACGGAGGACAAGCATGCACTCGCTGTTGACATCATCTTCTGTGCCTCACGTTTTTCTTCTTAGTCAACTTAAATCACGATCACGGCAGGCCTTCCTTTTTTTCTTGCTTGGCGATTTCGATTATTTCTGTAGCCATTTCTTTCAGCAGCTTGAGGTTACGGTTAATAATGTCATTGCCCAGTTTCACCTGCCGTTCATGAAACTCCCGCAGGGCGTCGTCCTGCCCTGGGGCAAAGGCCTTATCTAGGCCGCTGGTGATATCTCCCTGAACGAGATTGATTGAAGTAACCATAGTCTGTTGGTCCGGATCAATTTCAATTTGGCGGTTGCCGGGGTCAAAGATATTACTAACCGTCACCTTCCCCACGACAGTGATAATTTGAAGTTCCTGGATGGCTTTCAGTGAGTCGAAAATTTTGTCTGCGAGTTTACCCATGACTTTTCCTCCTTTTTGAATGTCAAAGAGAACAATTCGAAGGGTTTCATTCCTTCGTGTGCGAAAGATTTTTTATACGCAACGCCTTTAGTGTTTGCCCATAACACGAAGAAACAGGCATTTTTGCGGGGATTTTCCAGTGTGCACTATGCATAAATATTTATGACGCGCTGTATAAGCAACCAAGAGGGTGCGTATCGGAAACTCTCTGCCTGTAAGCTGCGCGCGCCATATTTCTATCCCGACCTCCACATGGCCCCACTTCTGTTCTGTTTGCGGTAACTCAATTGCTATTTTCGTAACATTTTAGCTGGTTGAAAAAAAGTAATGGTTACTATGAAAATCCCCTCTAACTCCCCTTTAGAAAAGGGGAAAACAGCTTCATTTTCCTTTCGGAATAAAAAATTATGTCATTTCCCCCTTTCACAAAGGGGGATTAAGGGGGATTTGAAAGGGCTAAAGTGTTTATTTTAAATAATGATCTAATAAATCCTTAATCAACTCGCTATTGTCCTTAGAAAGCAGTTCAGTTCGTGCATCAATTTTTTCTCGGATATTCTTTTTCTCCTCTTCCGAGTCAGGATCTTTCAATTCTTTCCAGTGATCTCTTATCTCCGATAATTGCTTAGCATCGTTCACCTGAGAAGCTATTTTCTGAATGCTTTTCAGAATGATCGGTCCTGTATCCTTGTCGCCCCATTTCTCTAGCAATGCAGCGGATCCAGCTCCGATTTCGAAATCTTCGTAGCTTTTTCGTTTCTTCGAGTCCATCTGCAGGACAAAATACGGAGAATCTTTATACCATTGACTGTCATCGTTTTTATCGACTATTATATTGGAAATATCGTCGCCTTTACCCGTCAATCGGTATCGACTCTTCATTGTCTTCGATATTGCACCGCCTTTCCAAAATACATATCGACCTGATTGAAGAATTGTCTGGTTTTCCTCATCAAAAGAAAAATCGGTGCGTTGGAGAGCTAAACGATCATTTCGATTGATGGCTTTCACAAGCGTTTGAGCAATTTTGGTTCCGAGCCCTGCTGCGGCAAGATACGGCGCTGCTGGGGTAAAAAGAGCTATCTTTCCGATATTTCCAATAACTGAAATAATACCATTCCACGCTCTATCATCGACTTTATCCATTTCAACTCCTCTCAGTGTAACCCCGATTCTCTGACCGGCATAAGCCTTTGTATAATAGAGCATCCTGTCTCCATATATATCTCCGCCGTAATTTCGTATCGGTTCTGCCTCTTTGAATTTGTAATTACGGAGCATCATATTCACCATACGGGGCGCTGGTTCGTTTGTTGGCCCAACGCGCACTTGAGATGTAATCATTATTTCGGCTTTCTTCCCCCATTCTTTAATATTGGAACCTGGGAAGAAGGTGAGTATTTGTATGCCCAATGGCTTACCAATAGCTACTTCGACGTCCGAATAGTCACTACCAGTATGCTTGGTTGTCGTCGGCTCCAATGCTCCACCAATACTGAGTAAAAGCGGCATAATAACCTCCTTTCTACCAAAGTTTTGTTTTAGAAATATGCATAAGAATATGGTATCAAATCTTGCAAAATTTGATACCATATACCACTCTTTTCTCCCGAACACTGAAATATACGGCCTAAAAGCTGTATTTTTTACAGCGTGTACCACAAAGTATCTTAAATTACAATAAAAAAACAAACACTGCCGTATAATATTACAGCGAGCCAATACATTAGGGCGTGTTTAGG
>JADFWA010000316.1 GCA_015222855.1 Pseudomonadota bacterium
TATCCTGATCATCCTGCCTGCCCCGTAGAGAGGAACGACCGTACTGGGGTATATCCTGTCAAAAAAAGAAATTCCTATGCAATCAAGTTAGCAATTACAAAAAAAAGGGGGGTGATACAGAAGAATTAGCGTTAACAACGCTAACGTTTGTTAGTTCATGAACTTTGGAAGTTAACCCTTAGAATTTACAATGAAAGAAAAAAGAAAATGCATTTTTTAACACTCAATCGTTTTTTAATTTTAAGTAAAAGTAATAAGGAGGCGAAAAAATGAGAAAGTTAATAACCGCACTTGCGGTTGTAGTATCGTTAACATTTTTAGTCTGTGGTTCCGTATCGGCTTTGCCCATAACGCCGTTCTCGATGAATAATCCTTATGGGAACAATATAAACACCTTGGGAACTCAACTCGCTGAGCTGGACTGGCTGCCGGGCAGCGGCCTTGCTGTCAATGCAAATGCCGCTAATCTACCAGTCGACCAACCATTTGAGTTCCTATATCAACTAAAGCTTGGAGGTATCATTGACGTAAATAGTCATAATCTCGCTACTCCTACGTTGAACGGAGTCCAGGGCACTTCAACCGACCCCTACGAATTCACAGTAGTTGGCAGGATGTGGGAAAATGCTGTAGGCCTCGGAGGCTGGATATCTACTTTCACACTGGCGGCAGATCCTACAGCAGGTCTCAATCCAAATATGTTGGAAATATATGCTGACAAGTATGACGGAACAGGGGCTTGGGGTCAGCAGGCTAATGTGGCTACAGGCCTAGGTTTTGATGACGGCGATTTGGCACTCTCAGCTGTCCCCATCAGTATTACAAGCATATTTAACGTAACGGATACTACCGATCCAAATGGTCTTCCTCCGGTTGGTGGAACCGGAATTCCGGATAACCAGGATATCGGTACCGGTTCAGCTATGGTGATCTATCAGGTCACAGCGTATGATCCCGATTACTTCACCTTCCCATGGACTACTGATCCATTGCTTATAGCGATTCAATTTGATGGTACCCTGACCATGCCGCCTGCAGGAGTTGATACGCTTGCTATGTGGGATGGAACTGCGCCAGATTATTACACCGGCGGAGGGGGAACCACTCCATTTAATACAGAGGACCTTTTGTTTAAGCTGGACGGCAATTCGCATTTTGCCCCTATACCTGAACCGGCGACCATGCTTCTTTTGGGGTCCGGGTTGCTTGGTCTGGCTGGTTATGCCAGGAGAAAAAGTAAGAAAGTTTCCTGACATACTACGTAGTTCGCTAATCATTAAAGAAAGGGCGGTGTCTGTCCGCCCTTTCTTACTTTGGCGCGCAAGAAAGCACACCGTCAAGGAGTGGGGCCGTTACAAATTGCGTAGGATGGTGGGTATAGCCCACTCTACGAATTGTCCCGCTTTAAGAAGGAAGTAACTCCGGATACTGAGAAATCACCATGAAATTTACGTGGCTGGACTTTTTTATTACCATTCTTGTGCTTTTACTAATTAGTATAAGTGATTTTCTTATAGTTACAATTTTGGCTTGTATTGTTAAGTCTCTGCCAATAGAATATCAGGGTCTGTTTAATGTTGCGATATTTTGTGCTGTATTTCTCATTCTCCTTGGTGGCGTCTATTCAAGAATACTGCGTTTTATCTCTCCGCCTGCAGATGCTATATTTTCGTCCGATGACAATTCAATGCAATGCATTATTTGGAAACAGACGGTTTTTGCTTATGAATGGACCGCATCTATCCTAACCTATGTTACCCCTGTAATTTTACGCCCAACCCTTTTTCGGTTATTGGGCGCCAAGTTTGGAAAGGGTGTTTTGATTGCCGGCAAAATTGTGGAGCCTCAGATGGTCGAAATAGGTGATTACTCTTTTACGGGTGAAATGTCACTTCTTATGGCGCATGCTCTTATGAAAGAGACCGTAGTCCTAAAAAGAATTGTCATAGGAAACTATGTTTCCGTGGGCGCCCATGCCGTGATTATGCCGGGAGTCCGAATTGGCGATGAATCTATAGTCGCTACAGGGGCGCTCGTTTCGATGGGCACGGTCATTCCTTCCGGAGAGGTTTGGGGCGGCATCCCTGCGAGAAAAATAGGAAATATTGATCAATCCCATGTTATCCCGGAGAGCGCGGCATCGGCGTAATCCTTCAGACAAACCTTTAACTATATTTAACAAAGGAGGAGAGGAAATGAAAAAAAAGATCATGACAGCCTTGGCAGGAACATTATTTCTAATGCTGACCTGTAGTAGTTTTGCTCTGGCAGGCAACATTCCCATCACCCCGTTTGAGATGAGGACGCCCTACGGGACCGATATAAACGTCTTGGGAACACAAGTTAATGAACTGGACTGGGTGCCGGGCAGCGGGCTTGCTGTTAATGCAAATGCCGTCGGGCCAGGAGGCGCCGGAAACGTCATTGAATTTCTCTACCAACTGAAATTGGTCAACATAATTGACATAAATGGGCATAACCTTACAACACCCACATTGAATGGGCAGGTGCCCGTTCATGCAACTCCTTACGAATTTACAGTCATTGGTAGAATGTGGGAAGAAACAGATACTCTTGGCAGTCCCGCAGTTGTTTTTACTTTGGCAAGCGACCCCACGGGTGGTTTAAAGCCGAATATCCTGGAGATTTACGCGGATGTATATGACGGGTTTGGCACCGCCCTCGTACCGACGCCCGGTCTCCAAGCCAACGTGTCTGCAGGCGCTGGTTTTCGGGACGGAGTGCTCGTGCTCAGGGCAACTCCAATCGAATTGAACAGCGTCTTCTATGTGACAGATACGAATTGGAATGGTGTTTTGGATAACCAGGACTATGGCACCGGGTCTGTGTTTACAATTTATCAGGTGGAATTTTTCGATCCTGCTTTCTTTACTTTTCCTTCCACGTCTGATCCTCTGCTAATCCAGATTCAGTTTGACGGCACTTTAACCCTCCCTCCAGCAGGCGTCGAGACACAGACAATGTGGGACGGGACCGTACCCGACTACTATACGGGACTTTTGGACGGAACGACTCCTTTTAATACAGAGGATCTGCTTATCAAAGTTGATGGCAATTCGCATTTTTTTGTTTTTGTTCCTTCCCCTCCTCTGGAATGCCGCATGACCGGGGGTGGAGTTACTGAAGATGGTGAAATTCTCCTTCCCGCATTAGACAAAAAAGGGATACCTATTGAGGGAACAGTAGCTGAAGCTGATGATGAAATGGCAGAGGTATTAGATTCTACGGTGGACAGATATCAGTTTGGTGGTCAGGTCGGAGCTCCTACCGCGTCCCAACCCCAACCCTATGGGGAATGGACTCACCACCAGCAGAAGGGGCCTTTTGGCAAGTTCACGTTCCATGCCGGAACTGCAAGCGCGCCTGAAGGCACTGAGATTGACCTTGTCACGTGCAGTGACCCGGGTTTCTGCAACCCCGCAAGGCCGGCACTCGCCAAACAGATCGATTTTGAGGGGGTTGGCACATTCAAGAACGTGCAGAGCGGGCCACTCAAAGGCGAAGTTGTCCCGGATAATAATAAGGTAAAGCTCACTCTCCATTGGTTCAGGGTTCATGTAGAGGATATCGGTGAACCAGGCCCTGGCGGGAAACAGCCAAAGAGTGAGGACTGTACCCACGTTATCGGAACTCCGGTAGTACCGGAAAATGGAGACTGCGAAAACTGTCCCGATGTCTACCAGATTGAAATCCATGAATCAGCGGATCCAGCTAGCGATGTTATTTACTCAGTTGGTGGATTTATTGACAATGGCAACTTGCAGATACACCCGCCAATAAAATAGGATCAAAGATTCATTTATCGAAAAAGGGGCGAGCAATCGTCCCTTTTTTTCTTGGTACGTCCAGGCGGCGTATCAACACGGAACATGGAAAATCTTTTGGCAATGGTTTTTTGTTAATCACGGACGTGCTTCCGCGTGGAGACAAAACACAAGGTGCCGCCATCTACCCAGCGTGACAGAACTAAACTCATAAGGGCAAACAGCGGAAATCCGGTCAAAAGAGCAAACTCGCTAATGGCCAGAGCGGTGAGATTCCAAACTCCCTTATCTTCAAGCCACAGTTGCCTCAGATTCACCTCTCCGGTATTGAAGTTGTTTAGAAGGTTTTTCTTATGAAGGAATTTATTTAATACACTCTGGACTGCGCCGAAAGCGTCATACTGGACATTGTGAGTGTTTTCCCTGACTACGAGGAAGCCACAGGCCCCAAGCATGCGTCGCAAGGTATGCCGATTGAAGTGATAAAGGTGGCGAGGCACGTCAAGGTGGAACCA
>JADFWA010000317.1 GCA_015222855.1 Pseudomonadota bacterium
CTCACCCTCACCCTGACCCTCTCCCCCGGGAGAGGGAACTAAAAGGATGTGGTATTTGCATTCACATACATTATGTGATAATCTCAGTCTACTGTTAACCTCTTAATTTTTATTGAAAAATACAATGAACCTTGAAACTATCCTCATAGTTGAAGACGACCCCACTGCCAGGGAAATGATAGCCGAAACCGTCGTGTCACACGGCCACACCTGTCAAACACCCGCTGACGGCAGGCCACTCCCAGCGTGTGACCGAATATTCTCTGTTAATCGCAGGGGAGATGGGCATAAACAAACAGAACATGGAGGTCCTGAAGTTTGCGGCCCTCCTCCACGATATCGGCAAAATAGGCATCCGGGACGAAGTCCTGCTGAAGAACGGCCCTTTCACCCCCGAGGAACGGGCGGAGATGAATACTCACCCTGTAAAGACGAAGACCATCCTCGATAAATTCCGCTTTTCCAAGGTGTTGCAGGAGGTCCCGGAAATCGCCGCTTACCACCACGAAAAGATTAATGGCCAGGGCTACCCGAACGGCCTGACCGGTGACCGGTTGCCCCTGGGATCCAAAATCATGGCGGTGGCCGATGTGTTCGACGCCTTGACCTCCCGCCGGGACTACCCCAAGCATGTCTCCGGCGAGACCCTGGACCGCGATCCCATGCCGCTCGCCAAAGCCATCTCTATCCTGGAAGATGAGGCGGGAAGCCACTTCGCCCCGGATGTGGTCGCGGCCTTTCTGCGCTGTCTGCCCAGAGTGCTTCTCCTTCACAGGGGAGACCACTTCCCGCCGGAATACGTGGACGACACGATCCGCTCCCTGGCCCCGGACCTGCTGCCGTAACTATTTACCTCCAGCCCATCGACCCGCTTCTATAACGCTGGTTTCTTCCGATTCCCAGTCGTGGACCGCGTCTTTTCATATTTTTGGTGAACTGGAGTTTTGCTTGCTGTTCCGGAGTCAACACCTTGCGTATCTCAAACCGATAATCGGTCTTTTTCTTCCTGATCTGATCACGCAGTTCGCTGATTTCCTTCTGCTTGGCCATGATCTTATCCTTATCCGGCTCGACTTGGGTCCAGAGTGCCTTCAACTCGGCCCGCTTGCTAAAAAGCTGATTCCTGGGTGATACCATTTCCTTCAGATGTGCCTCACGCAGGGTCTGGATTTTGGCCGATTGCTCGGCTGTCAGGTCCAGCTTGAGAACCGCGCAGTCTTCCATACCCCAACCGGGTTTCATGCCATGGCCTTTTCCCCACCCGGAACTTCGGGCAAATACGGGGGCGGTCATTGCTGCTACTAACAGCACAACTCCTAAAATTATCGTCAATCTCTTCATTTTTAAATCCTCCTTTGAAATGTTTTTATTCCTAAACTGAGTAATTTCCCTTCCTGACTGTCCCTGCGAAGGGAGGGGGAAACAGAAGATTTCCCCCTCCTGAAGGAGGAAGAAGGGATGGAGTTTAGGTAGTTTTGTTTTCTTATTTAGCAATGGTCGTGCCAGATGCTAAAAAACTGGATAACTGGTTTAAATTGCTGGGTTATTGCGATAGGTTCAATTGCAGGCAACATATTTCGTTGTTATATTCAGGAAAAAGGTGGATAATAAGTATCCATCTATGGTATCCAGTTGGTCAATAAGTATCCAGTTGTGTGTTAATAACATGATTGCTTATCGAGTCGGTCAGTCACCCTGCAGGCAGGCCAACCGGCTTGTCCGACAGAGATGTTTACCACGCCGAAAGCCTGGTATCCATTTTGCTTAGGAATAAGTTTATGATGGGCAGAAAAGAAAAAAGATCATGGGTTACAATCCCGCCCTGGATAATAATAGGGGCGGTGGTTATTCTGGCGCCGATTTTTGTTTTTGTGGCCCTTGAAAATATCCACAAACAAAAAGAGAGCACTACCCGACTCCTGCTGGAGAAAGGGGCTGCCCTGATAAGATCCTTTGAGGCCGGTACCAGAACAGGAATGGGGATGCGCTGGGGTGGTCTTCAGGTCCAGAAACTGCTGATGGAAACGGCGCAGCAACCCGATATCGTTTATCTACTGATAACAGACCGAAATGGTAATATCCTGGCTCACAATAATCCCTCTAAAATCGGAGGGAATCATGGGAGAGATATGAACCTTGGAAAAATCTCCCAATCTAAAGTGGTAAAGTGGCGGCAGATTATGGATTCAAGCGGCGCGAATGTCTTTGAGGTCTTCCGCAAATTTTCTCCCACACACAGACACTTTAGACTTCTTTTTGGTAAAACCAAGGGCGATGACCGGGTTCGATTAAGGATAAGCCCGAGGAAAGGTGAACCATTCTCTCGTCTGATTATCTTCGTTGGATTGGACATGGGGGCTATCGAAGCAGCCAGAAAAGAGGATGCACGCAATACGGTAGTTATGGCGCTTATCCTTCTTTTGATTGGATTTGCCGGAATCATCTCACTTTTTCTGGCCCAAGGCTACCGTTCAGCCAGAACTTCCCTTTCCAAAGTCAAGGCCTTTTCTGACAGCCTGGTGGAAAATATGCCTATCGGCCTTCTGGCCATTGATGTTGATGGGAAGATAACCTCTTTCAACGAAACGGCAGAGTCGGTATTGCAGCTCTCAGCCGCCGATGCCCTCGGAAAGAGTGCCAGGCAAGTATTGCCACAACAAATATGGACACTCATTGATAAACTAAAAGCCGGTGGAGGCATCATTGAAGAGGAGATAGATTGCCCCATAAGTGTTGGAAAACTTATTCCTCTGGAAGTGATAGCCACTTTGCTGGAGGAGGAGGACGGCACTTTGGGGGGATATGTCATCCTTTTCAGAGATCTTGCCGAAATTCAACGTCTCAGAGAAGAGATTGATCGAAGTCGGCGTCTGGCGTCCATTGGGAGGCTGGCGGCCGGGATAGCCCACGAGATTCGCAATCCCCTCAGCTCAATCAAGGGCTTTGCCACCTATTTCATGGAACGATACAAAGACATACCTGAAGATCAAAAGACGGCCGAAATCATGGTTCAGGAGGTGGAACGTTTAAACAGGGTCATTGGTTAACTTCTGGAGTTCGCCCGCCCGATGAATATTCGATTGAGACCGACCTCCATACGGGCCCTTATTCAGCGTTCCCTGAAAATGATCGAGGGCCAGGCCAGTGAGAAAAACATCAAAATAAGTACAGACTTTTCCCCGGAAATCGAGGAGGCATTTATCGACCCGGACAGGATTAACCAGGTTCTCCTTAACCTGTATTTAAACGCTATCGAAGCAATGGAAGATGGGGGCAGCCTTTCCGTGGGGCTTTTCGGGGATGATCCCAGAGGTATAAAGATAGTGATTTCGGATACCGGAAGGGGTATTCAGAAAAAAGACCTGGATAAGATATTTGATCCTTACTTCACCACCAAGCCGTCGGGAACAGGTCTGGGGCTTGCTATCGTCCACAGGATAATCGAAGCCCACAAGGGTGAGGTAAGTGTGGAAAGTGAAGCGGGGCGGGGAACTACCGTGTCGGTTACCTTGCCCGCCTCTGCCGAGAAAGTTCATTTTCACGATGAGGTCTGATTTTCATGAAATCAAAAGGTATTGTATTAGTTGTCGATGATGATCATGCCCACCGTACCATGTTGCGTACACTTCTCACCGGCTGGGGATATGCCATTGTTGAGGCGGATGATGGTGACACAGCCATCGAAAAGGTACATGAAGAGCCTTTTGACCTGATCCTGATGGATATTCGCATGATAAGGGTTTCCGGACTGGAAGCCCTTCACCGGATCAAAGCCTTCAACCCCGCCATCCCTATCATCATCATGACCGCCTATTCATCCGTTGAAACTGCTGTGGAGGCATTGAAAAAAGGGGCCTACGACTACCTCACAAAGCCGCTCGATTTTGATGAGCTGCGTCTCGCCATGGAACGGGCCGCCGATCATAGACAGTTAAGAGAGGAGAATCGCCTCCTGCGGGAGAGTCTGGGCACACAGTTTGACAGGCAAAACATCATCGGTCGCAGTGATACGGTGGCAAAACTTCTGGAAACGGCAGCCCTGGTAGCACCATCTGATGCAACTGTTTTGATCACAGGAGAGTCTGGGACAGGCAAGGAATTGATTGCGGGAGCAATCCACTTTAACAGCCCGAGAAAAGAAGGCCCTTTTGTGAAGATCAATTGTGCCGCCATTACTGAAACCCTGCTTGAATCGGAACTCTTCGGTCACGAAAGAGGGGCTTTTACCGGCGCCAATCGGCGCAAGGAAGGAAGGTTTCGCCAGGCCGATGGGGGGAGCCTGTTTCTGGATGAGATCAGCGAGATGTCACTGGCCATGCAGGCAAAGCTGTTGCGTGTTCTACAGGAAAGGGAGATCACACGGGTCGGCGGTGAAGATGTAATCAAGGTGGATGTGAGGGTGATAACCGCTACCAACAAGGATCTCATGCAGGAAATCGAGACCGGGCGATTCAGGGAAGACCTCTTTTACCGTCTGAATGTTGTTACCCTGAATGTACCCCCCTTGAGGGAAAGAAAGGAGGATGTTCCTCTTCTTGCCCAGCATTTTTTGATGGTGTTTGCGGAAAAGAATCATAAGAAGATAAAAGGCTTTACCCCGCAGGCAATGGATCGGCTGCTTAAATATGAGTGGCCTGGAAATATTCGGGAACTTATGAACGCTGTTGAGAGGGGGGTGGTGCTTTCACGATCGGAATATCTGGACGAACACGATCTGCCACTGATCACTAAATATGAACCATTCGGAAATGTGATACCAGGGGATTTGCCATTGGAAGAGGTGGAAAAGGCCACCATATTAAAGACACTGGAATTGACTCAGGGCAATAAAAGCGAGGCCGCCAGACGGCTCGGCATAACCAGGAGAACCCTTCATAAAAAGCTCAGGAAATATGGAGTGATGTAGGGCAATAATTTGAATTTAATCTCAACGGGCATAATCCCCCTTCAAATCTTCAATTTATAGGATCATTTTTGATGTTATGGCAAAATCTCTGTCAAAATGTTTAGCGATTTCGGGGTGATGATACTAAGCAGCTCTCTTAACTGGTAAAATTGACCATGGAGTTATGA
>JADFWA010000318.1 GCA_015222855.1 Pseudomonadota bacterium
AATCTATGAGGAGGCAAGGGGCATTATTGACCAGATTATTGCCGGTGTTCTGGTTAAAAAAGGATGGTTCACCGACGTTGTAGCGTCTGACACGGTAAATAGCCGGATGCAGTCAGATGCCGAACTGAGAAAGACCGTTTCTGATTACATTGCCAAACTCAAGACCGTGAATTTTTCCGATCCTGACCTGAGCAAAGAAATTGGTGAAGCGTACCAGATAGATGCCTTTCTTATCGTTAATGTAGTTTTCTGGAACTACACCGTGGAGAATGGCGACAAGGTTGCCAAGGTCGGCCTGGGAATGAAGCTGGTGGAGGCAGAGACAGGAAATATAATCTGGAAGGCGGGCCACCACGTGACAAAAGATTACTGGTTCGTAAAACCTGATCTCCCGGATGTGGCAAAGAGTCTTGTGAAGGAGATGATTGGTTATATGCCGCACTGAGGCAAAAGGTGAAAGGTTAAAGGCTAAAGGTACAGGTAAATAAAGATGGGGGAAACATTGTGAGAGAAAGAGTACAAAAAGCAATAGATGACATCAGGCCCAATCTTCAGGCTGACGGGGGAGATGTCGAATTGGTGGATATCACCGATGATGGCGTTGTCAGTATTAGAATGCTGGGGGCATGCAGCGGCTGCCCCATGGGGCAGATGACCTTAAAGATGGGAATAGAGAGACATCTGAAAAGTGTCGTTCCCGAGGTTAAAGAAGTTATTGCGGTATAGCAGCTTCGCCAAGTACAAAAGGGTCATGTATTCGGTTTACTTTAATTCAGTAAATAAGTAAATAAGGAGGTTAAGAAAAGATGGCTTATGTGATTACGGATGAATGTATTGCTTGTGGTGCCTGTGAGGATGAATGCCCTGTGGAAGCGATAAGTGAAGGGGAAGATAAATATGTTATTGATGCAGAGCTTTGTACGGATTGCGGCGCCTGTGTTGATATATGCCCAGTGGAGGCGATTGTGCCCGGAGAGGACAAGTAAACAACAGTTGACTGGGGTCAGTTCACAGGGATCAGGAAAGATTAAGGATTGAAATCCAAAGAAAAAACTGACAGCCGATCCCTGATCCCTGCAGACCGTTACAGGAATTTATATTAATGGGATTGTTTATCACCTTTGAAGGAATCGAAGGCTGCGGGAAGACCACCCAGATCAAGATGGTGGGGAAGTATCTGGACAACAGGAATATCTCCTATATCATAACCGAAGAACCCGGCGGGTCATCCCTCGGACTGAAGATCAGGGAAATACTCTTAAATAAAAGTTCCTTTGAAATATGCGCGGAATCGGAGCTTTTTCTTTTTTCCGCGGCGAGAGCCCAACATGTAAAGGAAGTTATACTGCCTGCCCTTGAGGGGGGGGAAATCGTCTTGTGTGACCGTTTTTTCGACGCCACGATCGCCTACCAGGGATCCGGACGGGAACTGGACATGAATTTCATACGGCAGATAAACGCAATTTCGGCCGGGCACCTGAAACCGGACATGACCTTCCTCTTTGATATACCCGTCGAGATCGGACTAAAAAGGGCTATGGGGCGGATATCTCGAATCAAGAATGCCCCCAGGGAAGACCGCTTTGAAAGTGAAAAAATAGAATTTCACAAGAAGGTCAGGGAAGGTTATCTTTCTCTTGCCAAAAGCGAACCTGAAAGATTCAGGGTAATAGACGGTACAAAAGACATCCTGACAGTGCATCGTGAGGTGTGTTCCCAAGTAGTAGCCCTGATAGACGGACGTGGGTGAACACATGTCCTTCAACGATATTTACGGCCAGGACAAACAAATAGCTATCT
>JADFWA010000319.1 GCA_015222855.1 Pseudomonadota bacterium
ATTCCAGTGAGTTTTTCAAACCTTTCAATGAGCCCAATTACAGCCTATGCCTTTTTAGAAAAAAGAATAGTCCGACAAAAAAATATTCCAATATTAAAACACCAAAAACATTTAACCCTAAAATAACAATATCATGGTAATCAGGCTTCTGTATTAAGAATTCCCGAATAAAGTAAGGAATTTTATACTGTGACCACTTCTTGTTGTACTCTAAAAATATTTTTTCACCTGTAATCTCATATAATTTTTGTGTAAGGTATATATGATCACCATGATAGTGTTTGGTAGCGATGGTACCAATAGCATCATAATACGTCCACCGGCCCGTGTCATATTGCTCGAGACGATTTTTTATGCCATTTACCCCTTTGACAAAGAGAGTTTGTGCATTCTGGTCCCCGGTGGTTTTCCAAAATTCATAAATATCAATAACCGCATATATCGCGCCATTTAAAACTCTGGGCTCTACCCCGTCTAATGCTCCAGCATACTCTTCAAACCACCAATCATTTTTGCTGTCTTTATAAGTTACACCGCCATTTTTAACATCTATAAAAAAGGCATTAAGAGCATATTTCGCATGTTCAAGATATGAAACATCACCGGTGATCTCATAGGCTTTGTTTAAAGCTGAGATACCAAATCCTTGAGACATTCCGGACCTCCAGGGTACCT
Organism: Pseudomonadota bacterium; assembly: GCA_015222855.1. GTDB lineage: Bacteria > Desulfobacterota > Syntrophia > Syntrophales > JADFWA01 > JADFWA01. The sequence continues at coordinate 676 of JADFWA010000319.1, forward strand.
CTAACTCATAAATGCCATAGGGATAACGGAAATTGTGTTCCCAGACTCCATACTTCACATCATCGTGCGTCGACAATCTCAGGTTGTCTCTTAGCCAGTTTACATGATTCAAGAAATACTTTAAATTCTCCCCCCTGTTTTTTTCACCCTGTACCTTACGCGAAATACTTAGAGCGCGCGTAGCTATATACATAGGAAAATAAACCGATTTCCTCAATCTGGGATAGAAAATTTTGGGTATTTCACTATTATCGATCTTTAGAGACTTAAGCCCGCCTCCTGTAGCTATTTTCATAAGTTTTCCCGCGGGCTTACTTAATAGATCCGCTGTAATGTTACAAAAAAAAATTCCTAAAACCAGCGCAATTATCATCAAAATAATTTGATATTTTATGATCCTTCGTGCATTCTTAACCATTTTCTAAGATAACACCTTTTCATAGATCTCTAAGTACTGCTTGGCAATTTCGTCCCAAGAGTGTTGCTTAGCAATAGATACGGCAGCTTCCCTTTTCCAATCCCGCTCATAAGCGGTTGAAATAGCCTGGACAATGGTTCTATAATCATTATCTCTCATGAGCAGCCCAAGTTCAGATGAAGAAAGGGCCTCAGGAATGCCACCTACACCATTGGCAATAATAGGTGTACCACAAGCCAAAGCCTCAAAAATCACTGTGGGCCAGCCTTCCGAGTGGCTACTGATCACCAGAAAGTCGGCAGCCTGATAGTATACTGACAACTCATCATGTTTAACCGCCCCGGCAAACTGTACTCTTTCCTCAAGGCTCAAGGTTTGTGCTAATCTTTCCAACTTAGCACGCTCATGCCCTTCGCCAACCAAAAGCAGTCCGATGTCGGGTTCTAAATGGGACAAAGCAATTATCAACCGATCAAAGGCTTTGACAGGGACTAAATTGCCTACAGTCAGCAACAGCCGTTTATAATGATCTAATCCAAGTTTTTTTCTGGCTCTCACCTTATTACCCGTGCAAAATTTGGAAATATCTACTCCATTTGGTACATGGTAAACAAATTCCTCAGATACTCCGAGTTCAATAACTTTTCTTTTCAAATCTGATGCAACGGCTATTACGGCGTTCGCCCTTTGAAGTGTTTTAAGAATCTGATTTCGCCTATTCAAGTCCTTGGCCAGCACATTGATGTCCGAGCCATGGACTGTTACAACCAAGGGAAGTCTCACTTCTGCCGCAAGAATACCGGCCGCCACCGCATCGGGATAGGCAAAATGTGCATGCACCAGGTCGGTGCCTGCATCCACACTATTTTTAAATGCCCGGCGAGAAAATTTTGCCATAAAGTAACCATCGGTTGATTTTAATATTTTGGGGAAATTAAAGCTAAGAGGAGCTTTGACTTCTATTGTATCAGAAAAATAGTATCTTCGCGGTCCCTTCAAATTTTCTTTTATATTCTTGTGAACAGGAACAGGAGTTATGACAGAGACATGTATACTGGAAGCCAACGACTTAACAAGCCCAGCCACATAAAGCCCATGGAGCGGCCGGACGCGGCTTGGGAAAATTGATGTATAAATGATAATTTTACGAACCATTAGACTAAAACTTAGAGGCTGGGAGGCTTGAAAGCCTGGAGGTTTGGATGCTTAGAAGTTAAGAAGTATTAGCCTCATAGCTTCTCTGCCTCCCAGCCCATCTTTATTAACACATGCGAACTATTTCCTGTTCGTAGTGATTTTTTGTGGTTTGATACCTATTGGGTTTTCCTGCTTTCAGCGGGATCCGGGTTATGGATTAACATAGGCGACACGTTTCCAAACAGTCTCATAACTTTCCACCATTGCTTTAATGCTGAAATGAGCAACGGCTCTTTCCCTGCCCTGGCTTCCATGTTGAAGTCTGAGACCGGGGGATTTAAAGCAATCAAGCAGGGCTGAGGACAGAGCCTCAACATCGCCTGATGGGAAAAGGCTACCGGTAACACCATCCACTACCAACTCGGGGTTGCCGCCGACATTACTCGCCACAACAGGTAATCCCGTGGCCATCGCTTCTAATATAGTGTTTGATATGCCCTCGTTTACAGATGATAAAACAAAGACATCCAAAGCTTGCATTACCTCCGGGATATCATCGCGATTTCCCAGGAAGAATACTCCATGACCTGCAAGAGATTCTAATTTGCTGCGTTCCGGTCCGTCACCTACAATTAGCAGGATGGACTCGGGCTCTTGTTGTCGCAGTACATTGAATGCTCGAATCAAGGTTGGGTGGTCCTTAATCGCGCTTAAGCTCGCAACAATGCCGATGACAAAAGCTTTTTGAGATATGCCTAATTTCCGGCGCATACGCATTCCTGGACCAGGACGATAGACCTCTGTATCCACCCCGTTGTAAACCTGAGTCACCGGCCTACGAACTTCCACCCGCTCTATCAACCATCTTTTTAGAGGCGTTGAAACACAAATATACTCTTTTACCCATCGAGAGAGCCACTTATGAAGCCAAATACGTCTTGAATTTATTCCTGTCGGATTTTCACTACCAAAACCGTGCTCACTGTGTACAACGGAACGAATCCCTGCTAAGCGTGCAGCGATTATGCCATCCGTGCCTGCCCAATTACGTGTATGAACGATATCTGGATTTAATTGCTTTAGCTTTTTCGATAACTGCCACAAAAAACAGGCCGAATTACCCGGAGACTTTTTAAGTTCTATTATTTCTGTGCCTGGAGGTAATAACCTTGCCATATTCCCCGATTTGGTCAGGCAGATAATGATGTGCTCAAAGTTTGCTGAAGCATTCCTGATCATCGTGGCTACTCCCTTTTCCATACCTCCGGTATCAAAGGAATAGACGAGATGGACAATGCGGATTTTGAAAGGCGAGGAGGCAGTGGATCGTTTATGGTTCATGGTTTGTGGTATTAAAAACTGGTTTATTGAAGCAAGACCTGTGCATTATCAACGCGCATGCTCCGGTCGCCCCAGAACGGAATCGGCCTTCCCGTAATTACAGCTCCCATATCAGGAGCCTTTCCGCTGAACCCGTTCGTGATGCCCGGAATCGTCACACCCGTGCCCCGCGGAGCGGCGCCGTCGGCCAGCTTTGGCGTATAAGCTGTGACAATCTGCTTCAGATAATCTTCTCCCAGTTTTACTTTTACGATAAAAGGGTCTGGTTCTGAAATCACATCGTTTTCGTGGCGTCGGGTGCTTTTGCCAAAGAGGGGCGTGGTTGCCGGAAGCTTTGACCGTGTATCAGCCAGTGTCGGAAAACAGCCCCCTGAATTCGTCCACCAGATTTTGCCATCAGGAAACCAGGCATTGTGGGTAAAGTCGATTGGATTCTGTCTCCCGGGCTCCATGGCCAAGAGACTGCCAGCCCCACGAAAGATCAGGATGTTGTTGCGATACCCCCAGGCCACCAAGGGACCATTATTCGGCTGATTCCAGCCCCATCCCGCTCCGCTCAAAACGCCATTGGTACGCACGACTGTATTATTATACAGGAAGAATCCGGTATTCCTGTTATTCAGCTTATAGGGCTGGCGTCCCACATTAATCGCAATATTCCGAAACACAAATAGCGGCCCTCCATATATGGGGTCGACGGAGACGAGGGTCATGGAGTTGTGGATGCGATTGTCATAAAAGGTGATGTTTCGATGGCCATAATCTGCCTCAAATGCGTCGTCGCCCGTCATCCGGATATCATTCCGATAAAAGTGGATGCCGATATTCTTCACCCCTTGGCTCACTGCCAATGAATCGCCGAAGCCTGTGAGAGTGTTGTTGAAGACCGCATTGCCTGTCCCGGGTACGCGGATGCCATCATCGTTCCAGGTTAGATTCGTTTGCACGAACTTCTTGTCCCAGATGTTATTCCCATAGAGCGTGTTGTCATAAACAAGGAGTTGCTTGGTGTTGCCCCAAGCCACGATCCCCATGTCTACACCGACAAACGTAACCCCACGGATCGTTATACGTTGCTGTGGTGCCGCCCCATTCCAGAAATTGATCCCACGGGAACCAGCCCTGGTTCCGGAGTCGGAATTCGATCCTTCGAGCGTCAAATTTTCAATAATCACATCATTGGCTGCGAGAAAATTGAGGATTTCCCCAGAGGTATCCTTCAGAATCACACCTTTCCTGCTTTCTCCTCGGATGCAAATTGGTTTTGAAGGGGTGCCGCTTCGTTTGATTTGAAGGTTGTCCACAAGGTAGATCCCTTTTTCGAACTGAATCACATCGCCCGGTTTTGCTTCGTTGAAGGCCGTTTGAATCTGATCGGATGTCGATTCTGCGGCAATTACCTTGGTGGCAGCTCCAGTACTGCCGGGAAGTGCTCTTGTCACTGCATTCAGGGTTTTTGTTTCCGATATCTCGCCAAACCTGACGGTCACCTTAACGGCATAGGAGGCGCCTGGCGTAAGGCCGGTGATGACGCCCGCAAAAGCATCCGCAGGCTTGGGACCCTTGGTATTCTCAACACGAATACGGTGAAGCGGATGGGCTTCGATCCATGCACCGCCGGAGGCGGGCCGGTAATGAACGCTTGCCGCTGCGGCATTACCCAGAGGACCGGTGATCGGAAGATACAGGGAGATTTGCTCCGGCGTTGCCGGACCATCGTGGGAAAGGGCTCCAATCGGCAGATTTGCTGCACCGGAACATGACGTCCAAAAAATAACCAGAAA
>JADFWA010000320.1 GCA_015222855.1 Pseudomonadota bacterium
ATATTTTACCACGCCCTCAAAGAAGGAAACCCCTTTCCCCTTTATGGTTTTGGCTATTATAACGGACGGCTTATCCTTAACATTTCCGGTTTTTGCGCTCTCCAGCGCTGGCATAATTTCCTCAAAATTATGGCCGTCAATTACCTGGACATCCCATCCGAATGCCTTCCACTTTTCATAAAGCGGTTCTATTTCCATAATGTCCTTCACCGCGCCGTCGATCTGCAGGCCGTTGTTGTCAACAATGGCCGTCACTTTTCCCAGCTTATAATGGGCTGCCGTCATTGCGGCTTCCCAGACCTGTCCCTCCTGAAGTTCTCCATCACCCAACATGACATAAACATTCGCATTCAGACCTTCGAGACGAAGTCCCATGGCGATACCGTTGGCGACCGATAACCCCTGTCCCAGTGAACCGGAGGAGGTTTCGACACCATTCGTCTTTCGCATATCGGGATGTCCCTGGAGGGAACTGTTCAATTTTCTCAATGTCATAAGTTCCGCGAGGTCAAAATAGCCGCACATCGCCAGCGCCGAGTAGAGTGCGGGGGCAGCATGTCCCTTGGAAAGAACAAACCTGTCCCTTTCCGGCCAGTGAGAGTCTTTCGGGTTATGTCTCAACACATGGAAATAGAGAGCCGTTAATATATCTGCCGCAGAAAGGGAACCGCCAGTGTGTCCCGATTTCGCACAGTGCAGCATCTTGAGGATATTGATCCTCATCAGCCTTGCAGTTTCCTTTAACCTGTCAATATCTTCCTTCTTTGTCATATCAAATCCTATTGTAGCTTTTCGATTCACTGCAAGTTTTGCGGTCGGGTATAAAAACCGACCCTACGCTTTTGTAGAGTGGCATTTCATATGCCACCGTTTGCTTTTCGATTTTCCACCGATGAATCGGCACGTCGTGGCAAGTATCACACAACGACATTGGGTGCAAGGTGAAAATGAGGGTGTTTTTTGGTTCAGTTGGTTAGTTGATTAACCAACTAACCAACCAACCCCAACCTACTTGCCTATACAGAAGGTTGAAAATATCCTGTCCAGTACCTCTTCGTTTATTGTCTCTCCGACGATTTCGCCCAGGCTTTCAAGAGATTCCCTGAGGTCAAGGGCGGGCAGTTCGTAAGATATGCCCCCAAGAATATTTTCTCTGGTTTTTGAGATCAAATCGAGAGCTTTTTCAAGGGCGGTCTTGTGACGGAGATTTGTTATTATAGTTTCTGACCGGCGATCATCTGTATGGCTGATGATTGAGGAGTGTATATGTTCCTTCAGAGCCGGAATACCTTCACCGTGTTTTGCCGAAATCCACAGGGGGATAACGCCGGGCAGTATATCGTCAAGCTCCCTGACATTCAGCATATGTGGAAGGTCAGATTTGTTTATGACCAGAACATGATTTTTGTCCCTGTTTTTCTTGATTATTTCCATATCCTCTCCAGCAAGCTTTTCACTTCCGTCAAGGATAATAATGACCACATCAGCCGATGAGAGCTTTTCCCAGACCAGTTCGACCCCCTCTTTTTCGATGATATTTTCAGTATCTCTTATACCGGCCGTATCTGTGAGCCTTACCGGCACACCTTTGATATTGGTGACTTCCTCTATAAAATCTCTCGTTGTTCCCGGGATCGGGGTGACAATGACCCGCTTTTCGCCGAGGAGCCTGTTTAAAAGGCTCGATTTTCCAACATTCGGTTTTCCCGCGATGACGGCGCTTATGCCGTCTCTGTAGATTTTTCCCTCATGGTAAGTCGAAAGAAGTTTTCTCAGATCATCTATTATGGGTTGAATCCTTCCGGCAAGTTCGGAGGTGGGCAGTATTTCGACATCCTCTTCGGAAAAATCTATAGAGGTCTCAAGGAGTGCGAGGATGTCGATAATGGATGAGCGGAGGGTCTGTACTTTTTTTGATAGATTTCCCTTGAGCTGCCCGACGGCCATGTCAAGACCCCTGTCGGTCCTGGCCATGATCATGTCATAAACCGCCTCCGCCTGTGAAAGGTCAAGGCGGTTATTCAGGAAAGCCCTTCTGGTGAATTCACCGGGTTCCGCATGGCGTGCCCCTGCTTTTATTACCTCACTCAGGACGGCCTGCAGGATTACCTGACCGCCGTGACAGTTTATCTCCAGGGTATCTTCTCCCGTATAGGAGTGAGGCTTTCTCATCATGGTGATCAATGCCTCGTCGAGGACGGTATCCTTTTCCGGTGATACGATCTCTCCATGGTATAGGTGGTGAGTTTTGAAGTGGTCCACTTCTTTTCTGGGCATAAACAGCAGACGGCCGATTTCTTCCGATTTCGGCCCGCTTACTCTTATTATTCCGATCCCGCCCACACCTGTTGGAGTGGATATTGCGGCTATGGTGTCGTTTAGTTTCACGGTGGATTAATAGGAAAGTTCAGAGTTCAGAGTTCGGAGTTGTAGGGTGGCATTGCCCACCAACTGGTTTTGTTTTACCGCTAACCGTGAACCGTGAACCGTAAACTTTAGGCACTTTTACTCGGTAGTATAATGATCTTCCTGTATGTTCCTTCTCCACGACTTCTTGTGGTCAATGATCTGTCAGCTTGCAGGGTCAAATGGATTATTCTCCGGTCATGTGCATTCAGGTTGCTGAGTGTAACAGATTTATTTGTTTTTTTGACCTTTTGTCCCAGTTTTTCAGCCAGCGCAATCAGGGATTCTTCCTTCCTCTTTCTGTACTCTTCGGTATCTATTATGATCCTTTTTCCGCCTCTTCCATATCTGCTGGATGCCCTGTTCACGATATACTGAATAGCATCAAGGGTCTGCCCCTTTTTCCCTATGAGCAGTCCATTACCTGTACCCTTTATGTTGAGGGTGATGGCTTCCGGTGTCTCTTCAGCAGTCACGGGAAAATCCAGATTCATTCGTGCCAATATCCCCTCAAGAACGCTTTTCGCCCTCATTGTTACAGTTTCATCAGATTCATCTTCGACGGTAGGGGCGTATTGCAATACGCTCCTACTATCCGATTTTTCGAAGGAGGTATCAAGCTCCGCGTCGATCGACATGATGCTGGCTTTGATACATGCTTTTTTGGATCCGACCAGGCCTAGGAACCCGGAAGAACCTTCTGAAATTATTTCTATCTTAAGTTTTTCCCTTGGCACATTGAATTCCCTGCAGGCCTTTTCAATAGCATCATCAATGGTTTTTTCTTCGATTTCCATGATCTTCATATAGATTACCTCATCATGATGGTTGTTTATTTATATAGTATTGCTGGCCGATACCGAGGATATTGTTGAGCAGCCAGTAGATTACCAGTCCCGAGGGAAAATTTAAAAACATGAAGGTAAAGATTACAGGCATCCACAGCATTACCTTTTGCTGCATGGAATCTCCCCCCATCTGGGGACTCATCTTCTGCTGTAAAAACATGGTAGCCCCCATAACAACCGGTGTTATGTAATAGGGGTCTTTAGCCGACAGATCCTGTATCCACCAGAAGAAGGGGGAATGGCGAAGTTCTATCGAATACAGCAGGGCCCTGTACAGGCCGAAGAAAACGGGAATCTGAATCACCATAGGGAGACATCCGCCGAGGGGGTTTACTTTATGCTTTTTGTAAAGCGCCATCGTCTCCTGGTTGATTCTCGTCTTGTCATCCTTGTATTTTTCCCTGAGCTTAAGCATCATCGGCTGAAGTTTTTGCATTTCCTTCATCGATTTGTAGCTCTTGTTGCCCAGGGGCCAGAAAACGATCTTTATCAGGATGGTCAGAATGATAATGGCGATACCGTAGTTATGGACATATTGGTGTAAGAATTTAAGTACTACCAGAAGCGGCAGCGCCAGCCATTTTATCCAGGAACCGAAATCGATGGAATTTTCAAGTCCGACACCTTCTGCCTTGAGAATGTCGTAGTCCTTTGGCCCAAGGTACAGGGAATAGTTGAAAAGCCCGGCCTGCCCAGGGGGGATGAGATTTTTCGGGCCTTTCAGATCCACGGAGATCACGTTCCTGGAATCTTTGAAGGCGACAAGGCTGGTCAGTGACGGTTTCTGGGGTATCATTGAGGCGATAAAATATTTGTCTTCGAACCCTCCCCACGAGACGTCCGGCCCCAGGAATTTCCTTGCCCCGAGCTTTTTAATCTTTTCACGGTGGACGCTGTCCTTGAC
>JADFWA010000321.1 GCA_015222855.1 Pseudomonadota bacterium
GAATTAATGGGATCAAAAATACTTCTATATGATGAAGATGCCAGGAGGGCAATACTTAATGGCGTTAATACGCTGGCTGATGCCGTCAAGGTGACTTTAGGCCCTAAAGGCAGGAATGTTATTCTGGATAAAATGTTCGGTGCGCCTACGGTAACAAAAGACGGTGTAACGGTTGCCAAGGAGATTGAACTGGAAGATAAATTCGAAAACATGGGCGCGCAGATGGTAAAGGAAGTGGCCAGTAGAACGAGTGATGTTGCTGGTGATGGTACAACAACTGCAACTCTTCTTGCCCAGGCGATTTACAGGGATGGTGCAAAGGCTGTGGCCGCCGGAAGTAACCCGATGGATGTCAAAAGGGGTGTGGACAAAGCCGTTGAATTGGTGGTGGAAGAGCTTTCCAAGATGAGCAAACCTACAAAGGACCAGAAGGAAATAGCCCAAGTTGGAACCATTTCCGCCAATAATGATGATACCATAGGTAATATTATTGCCGAAGCTATGGGCAAAGTGGGAAAAGAAGGTGTAATTACCGTGGAAGAGGCAAAGGGACTGGCAACCGAGCTGGATGTCGTGGAAGGTATGCAGTTTGACAGAGGCTATCTTTCCCCCTATTTTGTGACGAATGCTGAAAAGATGGAAGTGGATATTGAAGATCCATACATCCTCATCTTTGATAAAAAGATCAGCACCATGAAAGATCTTCTTCCCATTCTGGAGCAGATTGCCAAGATGGGCAAGCCGCTTTTGATTGTTGCCGAGGACATTGAAGGGGAGGCGTTGGCCACTCTTGTTGTCAATAAAATTCGCGGCACGCTTAATGTTGCCGCCGTTAAGGCGCCCGGATTTGGCGAAAGAAGAAAGGGAATGCTGGAGGATGTAGCCATCCTTACCGGAGGAAATCTGATTTCGGAAGAGATGGGATCCAAACTCGAAAACGCGCAGTTGCAGGATCTTGGTCGTGCCAAGAGAATTACCATAGATAAAGACAATACAACGATAATAGATGGCGCCGGTGACAGGGAAAGTCTTGAGGGAAGAGTCAAACAGCTCAGAGCCCAGATGGAAGAGACGTCATCCGATTATGACAGGGAGAAGTTGCAGGAAAGGCTGGCGAAACTTGTTGGCGGTGTCGCTATAATCAAGGTTGGCGCGGCGACAGAGACGGAAATGAAAGAGAAAAAGGCGAGAGTGGAAGATGCACTCAATGCTACCCGTGCAGCCGTGGAAGAAGGAATCATTCCGGGTGGTGGGGTTGCTTTCGTGAGAGCGCTTCCCGCTCTTGGCAAGCTTGTACTGGATGGCGATCAGCAGGTAGGTGTGAAGATCGTCCAGAAGGCGATGGAAGAGCCGCTGAAAATGATCGCCGGCAATGCCGGTATGGAAGGCAGCATTGTTGTGGAGAAGGTTAAAGAGGGTAAAAACGCCTTCGGTTTCAACGCTCAGACAGAGAAGTACGAAGATATGATAAAGGCAGGAGTTATTGATCCTACCAAGGTAACCAGGACCGCACTTCAGAATGCGTCAAGCGTTTCTTCCTTGATGCTGACTACACAGTGTATGGTTGCTGAAAAACCTGAAGAGAAGACGGGTATGCCCGATATGCCTCCGGGCGGAATGGGCGGTATGGGTGGCATGGGAGGAATGGGCGGAATGATGTAAAACGCCGCTTCAGTTGATGTGTAAAGATGCCCCTTGCCTTCCGGCAAGGGGCTTTTTTATGGTGTTTACCGCAGAGATGACATGGAAATTGGAAATGCATGGCGATACCACTTTTTTACTACATTTGCTTGAAAGAGTCGTTTGTCTATGATAGTTTGATTCCGTTTTCAGCAAGTTAAGCACAGGAGATTTAAATGAATTATAAAGATACCCTGAATCTGCCAAAGACCGGTTTCCCCATGAAGGCGAATCTTTCCAAAAAGGAACCTGAAATACTTAAGTTTTGGGAAGAGGTGAACATTTATGAGAAAATAAGAGAAACGTCAAAAGGGAAAAAGACTTATATACTTCATGACGGTCCTCCCTACGCGAACGGAGACATACATCTCGGTACCGCATTAAATAAAATCATCAAGGACATGATCGTAAAATCGAAGAATATGTCTGGATTTGACAGTATCTATGTTCCGGGATGGGACTGTCACGGACTTCCCATAGAGCATCAGGTTGACAAGGAACTGGGTGATAAGGCGCATTCCCTGTCCCAGGCGGAGAAGAGACGTCTCTGTCGGGCCTATGCCGAAAAATTTGTTGATATACAGCGGGAGCAGTTCAAGCGGCTGGGTGTATTCGGGGAATGGGATAATCCATATATTACTATGGACTACGATTATGAGGCGACGACCGTTGAGGAGCTTGGGAAGCTTTTCTTAAGTGGTGACGTCTACAAGGGTAAAAAACCTGTTTACTGGTGTGCCTCCTGTAAAACAGCCCTGGCGGAGGCCGAGGTTGAATATGCCGATCATACGGCACCATCCATTTATGTGAAATTTTCCGTGATATCCGACATATCCTCTGTTCTGCCCAAGCTCAAGGGGGAGAGGGTCAATGTGGTAATCTGGACGACGACCCCCTGGACGATTCCTGCCAACCTCGCGATCGCTTTCCATAA
>JADFWA010000322.1 GCA_015222855.1 Pseudomonadota bacterium
GGATAGAGAAGAGATGAAAATCAGGTTAAACCCGACGAATTATAACTACATGATGGAAGTGGACCCCGGCATCCTCCGCAGTTTTGGTGACATCAGGAATGTGGCTTTTGAGGAAGACGAGGGTATTGAGCCAGGAGGAGCTATTATAGAAACACTGTTCGGAGAGGTGGACGCAAGGCTGGATAAACAGCTGGATGAGATAAGAGACGGGCTAAAGGCAAAAGGTTAAAGGCTAAAGGGGTAAAGGTTTAAGGCATAGTGCGAAAGCGGGAGACCCTTAGCCCTGTACCTTTAACCTTTTGCCAAGAGAATAATATGAATATAGATTTTAACAGATATCACCGCGCATTGAACAGGATAAATCCTATCAGGGTTAATGGCAAGGTGAGTGAGATTGTCGGTCTGATGGTGGAGGGGCATGGCCCCGGCACTTCCGTTGGTGAGATGTGCTATATTTATCCGGACGGCAGCGATGTGCCGTTCAGTGCGGAGGTTGTGGGATTTAAGGATGGCAAGGTTCTTCTTATGCCTCTTGAAAGCATTCAGGGGATAGGACCGGGATGCAAAATCGTGTCTCTCAGGAAGAAGGCGGAGGTGAAGGTCGGCCATAATCTTCTTGGGAGAGTCGTGGATGGTCTGGGGGATCCTATTGATGACAAGGGGCCTCTAAACCTTGAGGATAGGTGGCCGATTTACGCGGAGCCTATAAATCCACTTAAAAGAGGGAGAATCACCGAGTCGATGGACCTGGGGATCAGGGTACTGAATGGTTTGTTTACCTGTGGCAAAGGTCAGAAGATGGGAATATTTTCCGGTTCCGGAGTCGGCAAGAGTGTTCTGCTCGGCATGATTGCAAAGAACACCAGGGCGGATGTTAATGTTATAGGGCTCATTGGTGAGAGAGGTAGAGAGGTGCGGGAGTTTTTGGAAGAGAATCTCGGTGAGGAGGGGCTGGCAAGGTCGGTGGTTGTTGTGGCCACCTCTGACAGGCACCCTTTGATCAGGATGAGGGCCGCGTACGTGGCGACGTCCATAGCGGAGTATTTCAGAGATGAAGGGAATGATGTTCTGCTTATGGTTGATTCCCTGACGCGATTTGCCATGGCCCAGAGGGAAGTCGGTCTTTCCGTCGGGGAGCCTCCCACGACCAAGGGCTATACGCCGTCCGTTTTCAGCCTCATGCCGAAACTCCTGGAAAGGATCGGCAATCTGGAGGGGAGTGGGAGCATAACAGGTCTTTATGCCGTTCTGGTTGAAGCCGACGATTTTAATGAACCGATATCGGATGCCGCAAGATCGATCATGGATGGACACCTGTCGCTTTCCCGTGACCTGGCAGCCAAAAATCACTATCCCGCCATAGATATCCTCAATAGTATAAGCAGGGTGATGATAGATGTTGTGGATGATGAGCACGTGAAAAACGCCAACGAGGTTATAAATATCATGGCAACCTACAAAAAGGCGGAAGACCTGATAAACATCGGCGCTTACGTGGAAGGCAGTAATCCTGAAATAGATTACGCGATAAAGATGATCGACAGGGTAAATTCATTTCTCAAGCAGGATATGCGTGAAAAGATAAGCTTTGATGACAGCAGACGGGATTTGTTCGCGTTGTTTGAGTAAAACACTTTGTTCTATTGGTTGTATTAGTTCGATTAGTTTCATTGGTTGTAACTACTCGGCCACTAAGACACGAAGTCACTAAAATTATAACATAATTTACGATAACCAGCGGCATTTGATTAATAGGATTTTCCGGAGATTATGGGAAAATATAATTAATTTCTACACTTTGTGCCTTGGTGCCTTTGTGGCTACCTGAACAGCTGCCATTGGTTTTAACCAATTAAACCAACTAACTAATTGAACCAATTCAACCGGTAATCATGTTTAAATTCAAATTACAGGCGCTTCTGGACTACAGAAAGGGTATTGAAGAAAGGCATTTGGTGGAGTTTTCCGATAAAGTGAGACGTCTGGAGGCGGAAAAGGGGATACTGGAAGAACTTAAAGGGGAAAGACTCGTCCTAATCGGCCAGTTGGTGAAGATGCAGGAGAGGAGACTTTCCGCCACCGATATTTCGCTATACCATTCTTATATACATTATATTAAGGACACGCAGGCCACTCAGGAAGGTGTTATTAGTGAAGCCGCAAATGAAGTCGAAGACAAGAGGGAAGAACTTCTCGATGCCGTAAAAAAGAGAAAGGTGATAGAGATTCTGAAGCAGAAGAAAATGGCGGAGTATCAGGCAGATATAATAAGCAGGGAACGTAAGGAACTGGATGAAGTAGGAATTTTCAGGTTTATCAAGAGGGCAAAAATTGAAGAAATTAGTAGTAGCCTGTGAAATACTGGTATTGGTTCTCTTTGTCGCCAAGATCGTTGCTGTAGGTGGAATTATTAAAGAGACAAAGACCGTCTTGTCCGTCCGTCCGGCGCTCGCTGAGGCTCCCGCCACAAAAACTTACAGATCCAGGCCAAGGGATGTTGACAGAGACGCTCTGTCAGAAGAAAGAGCGCTCCTCGCTTCATTGCTGGAGAGAGAAAAACAGCTCAATATGCGGGAAAAGTTTATTGAATCCGAGGAAAAGAGGATTGCCCTGCTGAAAAAGGGAATTGTGGAAAAGATAGAAAAACTGCGTGCCCTGGAGGAAGAATTAACTGTTCTTATTGAAACTTATAAGGCTGCAGATGATAAAAGATATAAAGAACTGGCGAAGGTTTATGAATCGACGCCTCCAGCCAAGGCCGGTTCCATGCTGGAAAAACTGGATAAAAA
>JADFWA010000028.1 GCA_015222855.1 Pseudomonadota bacterium
GGAACAGCATTCTACTGGATCGTCTTCTTCCTTCTTGTCTTGGTAGTAGCCGCTTTCGGCGCCGTTGTTGGAGGCATGTTTGTTAAAATTCCGGCCATTGCCTCATCTTTCATATGGATGATTGGGGCGGCTCTCATCTTGGGTGTATTGATGTACAGGATTAAGGTAAACTTCACCGTGGCCACCATAATCGGCATTGTCATGCTGGTTGCATCCCTCTGGCTGGGCGTTCAGTTCCCCATCAAGGCAGGTTTCAACACCTGGATGGTATTTTTCTTCTTCTATATCATTATCGCTGCCGCTATTCCCGTTAACATTTTATTGCAGCCGAGGGACTATCTGAATTCCTTCCTCTTGTATGCGGGACTGGCCATAGGCTTTTTAGCCGCCGTGTTTGCATTCAGGGGGTTTGAAGTACCCGCGTTTTCCACTTTTGCACCCATCCTCGCCGGCGGCAAGCCGACGCCTTTCTGGCCGGCAATTCCCTTGATTATCGCCTGCGGTTCACTCTCCGGTTTCCATTCCCTGGTTGCTTCGGGCACAAGTTCCAAGCAGCTTGAAAAGGAGAGTGATGCCCTGTTCATCGGTTACGGCGCCATGTTTACTGAAGGCTTTCTCTCCACCATCGTCATCGTATCCATAGCCGGCTTCGGATACACTGCCCTTAAAAATGCGGGCGCGGCGATGAATGTAGCGGTGACACTGGATGCGGGCAACTGGGGGGCCATGTTTACCAAGACAGCCGCGGCTGTCAAACTGACCAGAGCGAACTTGTTTGTCCAGTCTTACGCGGATATGGTTGCCGCAACCTGGCTGGGGTTTATACCCACCAAGTTCGTCAAGGTCCTTGCCGGAATGTGGGTTGCCGCATTCGCCATGACCACTCTGGATACGACCAACCGTCTGGCGCGTTACTGCCTGGCTGAGATGGCCGCTCCCCTGAAAGAGAGTGCCGCGGGACTATACAACATCTTGACAAACCGCTGGATTGCCTCTATCATTCCGGCGGCGATGGGTATCTATCTGGCATGGAGTAAAAATTTCCTCGTTGTCTGGGCCTCCTTTGGAGCGGCAAACCAGTTGATTGCAGCGATTGCCCTGATGACCGGCGCGGCCTTTGTCGCTAAAAAACTGAAATCCAAATTCTCCGGTGTTGCTGTCATTCCGGCCTGGGCACTCTGGATCACCGTAACTTCCGCCATTGTCTGGTTTATGGCAGTTGTTATGCCGGGCAACATCGCGGCAAAACCAGTTCCAGGCTGGACGGTCATGATTATTCTGGCAATAATGCTGATTATGAATATCATCTTTATCGTTGACTTTGCAAAAGCATATAAAAAAGAGTAATCTGTCCACAGGCCGAATTTTATGTAACCATGTCAGAATACCCTGTTCTGTGAACGGGGTATTCTGACTTCCTTTTATCTTCCTCTCCCCTGCGGGGGAGAGGGAAAGGAAATGGTTCAACTAATTGCAATTAAAGAGGCCATCCTGATGGATTTTTCAATATTCTCTCATCTTCGACGCTTTTTTTCCGGCTTTCATGCCATGCACCGCGAAAGTGCGGCCGCCCTCACGATTGTGGAAATGGAGGAACTTGAAAATATTTTCGCGCTCCTGCTTCTGGGTTCCTTCGTCGGCTTCCCTTCACCACCCACGTTTCTGGCCGTCGAGCTTCTGCCTTTCATGGAAAAAGAACTGAAGATATTAAACAGAAGAGCAAAAGACGCCGATGATATGCTGGCGGAAATGTGCGGGACAATAGGTATTGACTGATGAAGATTCTTTTTTACACAGGAAAAGGAGGCGTGGGAAAATCAACAATTGCGGCTGCCACAGCATGGCAGCTTTCTCAAAAAAATCGTGTATTGATCGTCTCTCTGGATCCGGCCCACAACCTGGGGGATATATTTGGGGTAACATTAAAGAACAAAAAAGCACAGTTTACAGAAAAACTTTTCCTTAAAGAAATCAATCTTCAAAAACTATCGAGGGATTATCTGCAAAGAGAAATCAACGTCCTTTCCAGCACTTACAAATACCTTCAGACATTGAATCTCGACGACTACTTTTCCGTGCTGAAGTACTCACCCGGAATAGAAGAGTATGCCCTGCTTACCAGCATTGAAGAGACTGTTAGAAATGAAACGGACTTCGACTACATAATTTTCGATACCCCGCCGACGGGGCTCACCCTCCGGTTTCTTGCCCTCCCCAGGATTACAATCACCTGGATTGATCGATTGATCCAGATCAGACAAAAGATTTTAGAAAAGCGCTATACCATCCAGAAGATACGGGGGACTTCAAAAGAAGAAATCGTGTTAAATTATAGTGAAGAAGATGATGACGTACTGAAAAGACTCAGGACACTGAACGATAATTATCAGGCCCTCAATAGCATCCTGCAGGGAGAAGATTGCTCCATTGTTCTGGTTTTCAATCCGGATATTCTTTCCCTCAAGGAATCTCAAAGGTTAATCGAAGGCCTTTATGACTTAAACCTTCCTCTTCGCCTATTCATTGACAATAAAGTAAACGAAGAGAATAGAAAAATAGCCGACCGGATTGAAAAAAACATAAAAAGTATGGCCAAAGATGTCCCTATTGAGCGGGTCTCCCTGTCGAAGGCGCTCCTTAACGGCAAAGGTGGAAAGTTATACGATATACCGGAAGATACCATATCAAAACTCCATATAAGATGAGGAAAAAATGTTTGAATACGAACATATCATAACACAACCTGTTTTCTTTCTTTTCATTGCCTTCAGCTTTCTTCTGAGCTTCGGTTATTTCTGGGGCAGGAGACAGAATAAAACGCTATTTCTTTCAGCCTTTAACGATCTTGTGGATGTCGTGAAACCGGATGACAAAACCTTCACCAACATCGGCGGAATTATCGGATATCATGCCAATCTCTTCATCAAAAAGAAAAGTCCTGTAACCCGTGTTGATGCCACGATCACACTTCTTCCAAGACATTCATGGCTTTATCTTCCCATATCAAAGCTAATAAGGAAATATGACAGATTATTCATAACGCTGTACCTGAAACAGCCTCCTCCCGAGGAGGGACACCTGATTGAGGCCAGGTATGCAGGGTTTGGAGGACCAAAAATAACGAATGTCGACCGATTGAACAAAGAAAAGGTAAAGTGGGGGAAATATGATTTTTACCTCTATTACGAAGGCATGGAGATGCGTGATCATTTTATGAAATTGATGGATCATAACCCCGAACCGGGTGTTATAAGACATATCGCGATTGTCCCCGACCAGAAAAAGGGTTTTATCTTTATGATCCCCCGAAAAAGTCAGGTGGCACGATACTTTGGGCCGATTTACGAGTGGATACCTTCCATTACAAAAACATAGGGGGTATTATGAAAATCGCAATCATAGGAATAGGAGGCGTTGGCGGATACTACGGAGGGAAACTCGCCCTGAAAAGGGAAGACAAACAGAAATGGAATCATTTACGGGATATGTTGTTAAAATCGGCAAGAAATTAGGCATCAAAACACCGCTCCACGATGAAGTATACGTCGCTTTACAGAGCAAATAGGAGGTATGTCGCCATGAATAAGCCCAGGGTGTTCGTAGCCCGAATCATACCTGAAGCAGGCTTAAATATGGTTCTGGATACCTGTGATGCAGAAATATGGCCTGATGAACTTCCTCCACCCAGTAACATATTGTTGGAAAAGGTTCGCGGTATGCAGGGGATATTGAGTCTTCTCACCGATAGGATAGATGGAGAAGTGATGGATGCGGCAGGACCTCAATTGAAAATCATAAGTAACTATGCCGTTGGCTTCGATAACATCGACATTGAGGCAGCATCGGAACGTGGCATACTCGTGGGAAATACGCCGGGTATACTGACAGAAACGACAGCAGACCTCGCTTTTACGCTATTGATGTCCGGTGCGCGGCGCATCGTCGAAGGAAGCGATTACATTCGAGCCGGCAGGTGGAAAACGTTCAAACCGATGGAACTACTGGGACTCGATATCCACCATGCTACACTGGGAATTATTGGTATGGGACGAATAGGAATCGAACTGGCGAGGCGCGCGAAAGGATTTGACATGGAGGTCATCTATTTCGACCATCGCAGGCGACCTGAAAAGGGGGATTCTGTTGGCGCAAAAATGTGCCATAGTCTTGATGAGTTACTGGCACAAGCGGATTTTATAAGCCTCCACGTTCCACTAACCACTGAAACACATCATTTAATTGACGCCACAGCCCTTGGAAAGATGAAACGGACGGCTATACTTATCAATACCTCCCGGGGACAAGTGGTAGATTCCGATGCACTTTATGAAGCGTTGCACTCCGGAAAGATCACCTATGCCGCGTTGGATGTAACCGATCCAGAACCGCTACCGCCTGACCACAAGTTGTTAACTTTACCAAACTGTCTGGTTGTACCGCACATCGGCAGTGCAAGCGTAGCGACACGCAACAAAATGGCCGTTATGGCCGCTGAAAACTTAGTGGCTGGTGTGAGTGGCCAAATTCCCCCTCACATAGTGAAGCTACCCGCCTGAAGACAATCTTCCCGGTCAACTGAAAAATGTTTGACTTTAAATCTCAGGAAGAGTAAGTTCCCAGAAATCTGAAAATGGAGTCATCTTGAGATGTTTGGATATGAGCAGTTTTCACAGCAGCCAATTCTCTTTATTTTAGCTGTCCTTAGTGCCATTTTTACAATCGGTTATTTTTGGGGCAAAAGAGACAATAAAAACCTGTTTCAAACCATATTTAATGAACTGATTGACGTTCTCAAGCCGGAGGATCAAGAGTTTGGCAATATCGGAGGAACTTCGGAATATTATGCCGATTTCAAATTCAGGAAAGATAGTCCTCTAACCCACGTTGACGCAAAGGTTACGCTCCTTCCGAGGCATTTATTACCCTATCTTCCCATTGCAATACTCAGAGACAAATATGACAAACTGTTAATAGCGCTGCATATGAAACGCAAACCGGGCGAGGGGGGTCACCTGATCGAGGTCAAGTATGCCAAGTCAAGGATGGCAAAGACAACGAATGCCGACCAGCTGGACAAGGGAACCGTAAAATGGGGGAAATACGATTTCCGCATTTATTGCAAAAGTGCGAAGACGCGCGACATGTTTAAGGAATTTATTGCTAAACACCGCGACCCCGGCGGCATCAGACATATTGAATTCGTTCCTGGCAAGAAAAAGTGCTTCATCTTTATGATTCCCCAAAAAGGACAGGTGGCAAAAGACCTGACACCGGTCTACCAGTGGATACTTTCCCTCATTGAGTAGTAGAGAAATCGCAAATCGAAATTCGTAAATCGTATATCGTTTTTCCGATTCCCGCTTTCCGCTTTTCAACTTCCGAATTCCGTTTTACGTTTTCCAATATTCGAAGCTATATCTGCCCTCTCAGCTTCGCCCATACAATACCCAGGTACTCATATACCGCCCTTTCCGTCTTCCGCAATGCCCCGGAGCCGGGGTAAAAATCATAAGGGCTTTTACATTGCTTCTCTTTTACGCGATGACCGGCAGGGGCAGGAATTGGGTCCATTTCCAGTTTTTTGAAAAGGGCGACTGAGCGCGGCATATGTGAGGCAGAGGTTACCAGGATAAATTTATTTCCCCCCACGATTGATTGAATGCACCGGACCTGGTCCTTTGTGTCTTTGGAATCTGTTTCCAAAACCAGATTTTTTGCATTGATGCCGATTGCCCGGGCGACACCTGCCATAATTTCGGCCTCGGGAACCGGATCAAAACACCCTCCTCCCGACAAAACGAGTTTACATCCAGGAATCTTTTGATACAGCCGGACGGCCTCTATGAGGCGAACCAGAGACTCATCTGAAATCTGGCTGGTGACAGGAATTCGGGGATCGGATATGTGGCCACCACCCAGCACGACAATCCACTTAACTGAAGACAAAACATCGGGCGCCGAGTTTAATACAAGCGGCGGATATTTATATTCCAGCGGCTTCAGGAGCCTGTCTGGAATGGCATCATAACTGAACAGCGCAAACATTATCACCCCAATCAGCATAATAAACTTCCCTGTTTTCTGCTTCCTTGTAAAGATAAGCAGGAACAATCCCAATATCAGGACCTCCAGGCATAACGACACAGGGAAAAACAGAGGTGCGACAATTTTTTTAAAGAGAAACATTTTCAGTTCAAAGCCCCCTTCCCTTCTTCATTTTCTTCTTTGTTTACATGAAAGTTCCGAGTTCAAAGTTCAATGTTCCGAGTTGTAGGGTGGGCATTGCCCACCAATTGGTTTTGTTTCATCGTATTGTTTCACCGTAAACCGTAAACTGTAAACCGCTTTCATGCTCCGTTGTAGTTGCAGGCCATGATGGTTTATTTGTAACTACCCAGATGGGTGTTGGGTTTCGTGCCTCAACCCAACCTACGACTTGCCCCTCAGTAGGACAGGCGTCCCGCCTGTCCATGTTCATAATGGTGAATCGCTTAGACAGCCGAGACGGCTGTCCTACGGGACAGGAGGGACAGGGCAAGCTCAACCCAGCCTACAATCTTTTCTTTCTTTGTGCCTTTGGTATTTTGTGCCTCTGTGCATTTATTTCTCATACCACAACCTTGCTCTTAAAAAAAGATGGAGATACATGTATTGACAATATCCGGTTTAACTGATAGCAACATCCAAATTTAAAAATCATCAGGATTAACGGCTGAAAGGAAAGGATGACCGAATATGCCAAGACGTGACGACATAAAAAAAGTGATGATTATAGGTTCAGGACCCATTATCATAGGTCAGGCCTGCGAGTTCGATTATTCAGGAACCCAGGCATGCAAGGCGCTTCGAGAGCAAGGTTATGAGATCGTCCTCGCCAACTCTAACCCGGCGACCATCATGACCGACCCCGGCACGGCAGATGTGACCTACCTGGAACCGCTCACCTTTGAATCGATGAAAAAAATCATAGAAAAGGAGCGGCCTGATGCCATACTGCCCAATCTGGGCGGGCAGACAGGTCTGAATCTCACCGCCGAGCTGGCAAAAAAGGGCGTGCTCGACGCATACGGCGTCAAGATCATCGGCGTGGAGGCAGACGCCATCGAGCGCGGGGAAGACCGGATCGCCTTCAAGGAAACCATGAAAAAGCTCGGCATCGATATGCCCAGAAGCGAACCGGCCTTCAACGTCGAGGAGGCTGAAAAAATCGCCTCTGATCTCGGCTATCCAGTCGTCATACGTCCTGCTTACACCCTTGGAGGGACCGGGGGCGGCCTCGTTTACAATGTGGAAGAACTGAGAACGATTGTCAGTCGCGGCATTTCGGCAAGTCTTGTGGGACAGGTACTGGTAGAAGAATCTGTCCTGGGATGGGAAGAGTTGGAACTGGAAGTAGTGCGGGACACAAAAAACCAGATGATCACCGTCTGCTTCATCGAAAATGTGGATGCCATGGGAGTTCACACAGGCGACTCTTATTGCACGGCGCCCATGCTTACCATCGATCCCGAACTACAGAAGCGCCTGCAGAAATATTCCTACGACATTGTGGAGGCAATTCAGGTGGTTGGAGGAACCAACACTCAGTTTGCGCACGATCCCAAAACAGGCAGGGTGGTGGTGATCGAGATTAACCCGAGAACCTCACGCTCCTCCGCTCTCGCCTCCAAGGCCACTGGTTTTCCCATTGCCCTCATTTCCGCAAGGCTGGCTTCCGGACTCACTCTTGATGAAATCCCCTACTGGAGAGAGGGAACACTTGAAAAGTACACACCCTGGGGTGACTATGTGGTGGTCAAGTTCGCAAGGTGGGCATTCGAAAAGTTCGAAGGGGCTGAAGACAAACTCGGGACACAGATGCGTGCCGTTGGCGAGGTGATGAGCATCGGGAAGACTTACAAGGAAGCCTTCCAGAAAGCCATTCGGTCTCTGGAAATCGACCGGCATGGACTGGGCTTTGCAAAAGACTTCCATGAAAAACCCCTTGACGAGTTGATGGAACTTCTAAATGAGCCGTCCAGCGAACGTCAATTCATCATGTATGAGGCCATCAGAAAAGGGGCAACCGTAGAGGATCTCCACGAAAAAACCTACATCAAAGCCTGGTTCATTGAACAGATGAAGGAACTCGTGGAACTGGAGGAAAATATTCTTCAATACAAGGGACAAACCCTGCCTGACGATCTGCTGTTGCAAGCCAAGAAGGATGGATTCGCGGATCGCTATCTTTCCCGGCTTTTAGGGGTCTCCGAAAAGGAAATCCGTGAACGCCGCAAGGCATTGGGAGTTGTTCAGGGCTGGGAACCTGTCCATGTGAGTGGAGTAGAAGATGCGGCCTATTATTATTCCACTTATAACGCTCCCGACAAAGTTACCAGCAGTGAGAAAAGAAAGATTATGGTACTCGGCGGCGGACCAAACCGCATCGGTCAGGGCATTGAGTTTGATTACTGTTGCGTGCACGCCGCCTTTACCCTTCGGGATGAAGGGGTTGAAACCATCATGGTCAACTGCAACCCGGAGACCGTATCGACAGATTACGACACTTCAGACAAGCTGTATTTTGAACC
>JADFWA010000323.1 GCA_015222855.1 Pseudomonadota bacterium
ACTTTGTGCAAGAGCGCAGCATTATATATGGCGATCTGGAAGCCATTTTTGCCGGTAAAAAAACCGCTCAGCAGGGGCTTGACAGTGCCGTCAAAGCGGGGAATAAATTGTTGCGGAAGTTTGAAAAGGCGAATAAATAGAGCTGCCTGATAAACTGGACTTACCCATTTTGCTGGGTGAGTCCAGTTACTCCTCGATGCAGTTGAAGGACTTCCTATGGAAAAGCGAGTTGTCTTCAAGCATAAATTCCTGCCTTATCTCCTGGTCGCTCCGCAAATCGCTATCACACTTGTTTTTTTTATCTGGCCAGCCTCACAGGCAGTCTACCAATCAGTTTTACAGGAAGATCCTTTTGGACTCTCATCCACTTTTGTCGGTTTAGCTAACTTTGTCGATATCTTTACCGATGAAATCTACCTCCACTCCGTATATGTGACCGCAGTTTTCAGTTTTCTTGTTGCGCTTATTGCTATGTCCGTTTCTCTGCTTCTGGCTGCTATGGCCGATCGTGTCATTAAAGGTGCGACCGCATACAAGACATTGATTATCTGGCCTTATGCCGTGGCTCCTGCGGTAGCTGGAGTATTGTGGTACTTTCTTTTTAACCCAACTGTGGGGATCATCGCCCTTTATATGAAAATCTTAGGGTATGAATGGAACCACAGTCTGAATGGGGGGCAGGCAATGTTCCTGGTGGTCCTTGCAGCGGCCTGGCGGGAAATCTCTTACAATTTCCTGTTTTTTCTGGCCGGACTTCAGGCAATCCCCAAGCCTTTTATCGAAGCGGCTGCGATTGATGGAGCTTCACCGCTAAAACGTTTCTGGACCATTACTTTTCCTCTATTGTCACCCACCGCTTTCTTTTTAATTGTTATGAATATTGTGTATGCCTTTTTCGACACCTTTGGCGTGATCCACGTGATAACTGATGGCGGACCCAATAATGCGACAAACATCATGGTATATAAAGTCTATCACGATGGTTTTCTCGGTCTGGATTTAGGTGGTTCCGCAGCCCAATCTGTTGTCCTGATGATTATTGTTATCTCCCTTACAGTGATTCAATTTCGCTATATTGAGAGAAAAGTGAACTACTAAAGGAGTTATTGATGGTTGAACATCGCCCTTGGCTTACTTTTTTTACCCATGCGGTGCTAATTACGGGCATGTTGCTTCTTGTCTTTCCCATTTATGTGACTTTTGTGGCCTCATCTCACTCATTGGATGAAATAACATCAAATTTTTCGCTTTTGCCCGGGAGTCATCTGGTAGAAAATTACAGTCGAGCCCTTAATGTGGGACCAAGGGATGTGGGAGCAACCGTAGGCACTATGATGTTGAACAGCCTGATTATGGCGCTTGGAATCACAATTGGAAAAATCGCTATTTCCCTGACAGCCGCTTATGCAGTTGTCTATTTCAAATTTAGATTCCGAATGTTCTTCTTTTGGCTCATTTTTATTACTCTAATGTTGCCCGTGGAAGTGCGGATTTTGCCAACTTATGAGGTTGCAGCCGATTTGAACATTCTTGACTCGTACTCAGGGCTGATTTTTCCCCTGATTGCTTCGGCCACAGCCACTTTTCTGTTCCGCCAGTTCTTTATGACAGTCCCGGATGAGTTGTGCGAGGCGGCAAGGATTGATGGAAGTGGGCCTATCCGTTTTTTCTTTGATATCCTGTTGCCCATGTCCCGCACCTCTATTGCCGCCCTGTTTGTAATCCTTTTCATTTATGGATGGAATCAGTATCTATGGCCTTTACTGATTACTACGGATGAGAGTTATTATACGCTTCTAATCGGGATCAAACGGATGTTAGACGTGGGAGAGGGGCAAGCAGAATGGCAGATCATCATGGCCTCTACCATGCTGGCAATGATCCCGCCAGTGCTTGTAGTTATCTTCATGCAGAAACAGTTTGTAAAAGGTATGACAGAAACCGAAAAATAAGGGCTTGATTATGGCAGATGTGAGTATAAAGGATGTATACAAAACGTTTGGAAAAACCGAGGTGATTCACGGTATAAGCTGTGATATCAAAGACGGCGAGTTTATAGTCATCCTGGGTCCCTCGGGCTGCGGTAAGTCTACCTTGCTCCGCATGGTTGCCGGACTTGAGGTTATTACGAAAGGAGAAATCGCAATCAATGGGGCCGTGGTGAATGATTTAGAACCGGCAGATCGGGATATTGCCATGGTATTCCAGAATTATGCGCTTTACCCTCATATGAGCGTATATAAAAACATGGCTTACGGTCTCAAGATACGCCGGATGCCAAAGGAGGAAATAGAAAAAAGAGTCCGTAATGCTGCAAAAATTTTAGAAATAACTGAATTCCTGGATCGCAAGCCCAGACAGCTTTCGGGCGGTCAGCGCCAGCGAGTTGCCATGGGCCGATGTATTGTGCGGGAGCCAAAGGTCTTTCTATTTGACGAACCACTCAGCAATCTTGATGCCAAACTGCGGGTTCAGATGCGTCTTGAAATCAGGAG
>JADFWA010000324.1 GCA_015222855.1 Pseudomonadota bacterium
CCTTTGTGACCGTGACCTTGTATTTGAGCTCGTTCCAGACAACGTTCAGAGTGGAATCAGGGTTCTTATTGATATCAGCATACTTCAACTTGTCTTCACCCGGGTGTGCAAAATCCTTTAGATCATTCACAATTTTCTTGATCCGTTCGGTTCCCTCCCGTGATTCATCAATCAGACCGGAAATATCATTAAGGATAAAATCTATGTCGGCTTCGGCCTCGAGGGAAGTAATGCGATCCACCTGCTCCGAGATGAAAGTGTTGTATTCTTTTATGTCTTTCAAGTTCGCAATCAGTTTCCTGTACTCTTTTATGAGTGTAATGATATCCGATTGATAACCGGATAATGTAGACAGATTACTGCTTACAAACCCGGTGGGGTTGTTGATCTCATGGGCCACTCCGGCAGCTAACTGCCCTACGGAGGCCATCTTCGCGGATTGTAACATCTGCGCTTGTGTCGTTTGTAGTTCTGCCAGTGTTCGTTCCAATTCGACGTGCGATTTTTTCAACTCCTCTTCCACCTGCTTTTGTTCTGTAATATCCATGGAGTTTCCAAGGATGGCCGGTTTGCCATTGTAGTCGATGGAGATAAGCGTTTCCATGATCCACCGAACCTCTCCATCCTTGGTAATGACCCTGAATTCATAAGGTGTGGTTCGCTGCTTTTTAATCATCTCTATAGAGCGTTTTTTTGTTGCTTCAACGTCCTCGGGATGAACGATACTGAAAGCTTTCATTCCAGTCATTTCTTCAGCAGTATATCCGGCATAGGTGGCGGCATTGGAATTGATGAATACGAATTTCCCATCCTGAATCACATAAACACCGGCAAATGACTTTTCCGCAAGGGTCTGGTAAAGTTTTTCCGCCTGCTTGCGCCCGGTAATGTCCTGAAAAGTTTCCATTGCACCGGTAACATTTCCCTCGTGGTCTCTCAGTAGCGCCGCGGTAAAAAAAAGCCATCTACCCCCTTCACCCAAATCGGGAAAGAAACCTTCAGCTTCGTATGCATCTTCTATAAGAGCAGCTTTTTGATACTTGCTCCCATAGTACGTGATTACCTCTTCTCCCATCACTTCATCCACTACAAGGTCAGCCATAACCGGTCTTTTCTCTGGGTAAAAAGGCACCCACTGTTTTTTTGTGCCAACCGTTTCCGACGCAGGAATACCGAGCAGTTTTTCACAAGCTTTGTTCCAGTGTGTGATTATGTGGTTTTTATCAATTACAAAGGTTGGTATTGAACTTCCCTGAATGACTTGCGCAAGCCTTCCCTCGCTTTCCCGTATTGCCTCCTCCGCCTGTTTGTATTCGGTAATATCTCTTGCGGCTGCAAACACACCGGCTATGCGCTCTTGTGTATCTTTATAAACAGAGGCATTGTAAAGGACGGGGGTAACTTTTCCATCACGATGTTTTATCTCAAGTGGATAATCCTGGACATGGCCATCTCGAAAGACCTGTTGGTAACCCTTGTTTGCCATCTCAGGGTTTGTGAAATAGTTTGAAAAGTCCGTCCCTATGATTTCTTCGCGGGATATTCCCGTGATCAGCTCCATTGCATGGTTTACATCGGTAATCTTACCCTCGGCTGAGATCGTTACTAAAGCATCCAGAGTGGCTTCAATAAGACCGCGTGTATAATGCTGCGATTCTTTTAGAGTTACCGTTGCCTGTCTGCATTCTGCTTCCAGTGCCCCCAATTTAGCTATTCGTTGGCGCAATTCTGCCAATTCCTCTATAAGTTGTTCTTTCGTTTTATCTTCATCTTTCATTTGCATTACTCTATGTAGTAATTCAAAATCACGTTCAGGTTTTTTGCTTCCCCCTTCAAAATTGCTGATTCTGAAACGAGTTCAGAATGATAAATGTGGGCCGTCCTCCTTCACTGCTGACCACCAACCGGCACCCGAATTGTAAATGTGGTCCCCTTCCCCGCTTCACTCTCCACATCAATGGTTCCGTTGTGCTTGTTGATGATTTTATAGGCAATGTTCAGGCCTAAGCCTGTCCCTTTTCCCACCTCCTTCGTGGTAAAAAAGGGATCGAAGAGCCTGGAAAGATTCTCTTCGGGAATCCCTTTTCCTGTGTCACTTATCTTGATCTCCACATATTCGTCGACGACCCTAGTCACAATCCCGATTTCACCCTTCTCCTCAATGGCCTGCGCCGCATTTACCAGTATATTCGTAAAGACCTGTTTTAGCTGCTGGGGATAGCACTCCACCTCGGGGAGTTCTCCGTAGTCCTTTGTGACCGTGGCCTTATATTTAAGCTCATTCCAGACGACATTGAGTGTCGAAGCAAGGTTTCTGTTGATATCCTCAAATTTTAATTTGTCTTCACCAGGATGGGCAAGATCCTTCAGATCAAGCGCTATCTTCTTGATACGTTCGGTTCCCTCCCGCGATTCATCAATCAGACCTGAAATGTCATCAAGGATAAAATCTATATCGGCCTCCGCCTCAAGGGATGTGATACGATCTACCTGTTCCAGGATGGAAGTACTGTATTCTTTAATATCTTTCAAATCCGCAACCAGTTTTCTGTACTCTTTTACGAGTGTAATGACATCCGATTGGTAATCGGACAACGTCGATAGATTACTGCTGACAAAACCGGTTGGGTTGTTGATCTCGTGGGCTATGCCGGCCGCCAGTTGTCCTATGGAGGCCATCTTTTCCGATTGTATCATCTGCGCCTGTGTCTCTTTTAATCTGTTCAAAGTCTGTTCCAATTCTTTTTTGCCTTTTTGAAGCGCTGCGGTTCGTTCTGAAACCATCTGTTCCATCTTTTCCCTGTAAGTACGATTGTCAATCTCGAGCTTGCGGCGGTGCAATGCATTTTTCACACTGATCAGCGCATCCTTTACATGGAACGGTTTGATAATGTACCCATAGACACCAAGTTCAAAGAGAGTCTCCGCGATTGAAAGATCATCCATGACTGTGACCATGAGTGCAGCCGTATCCCGATGTTCGGCTAAAACGTGCCTGATGAAGTCCAGTCCTGATTCTCCGGGCATATTAATATCGGAAATGACCAACTCGAAATTCTGTTCCTTCAAATACTCACGGGCTTCTGCCGCGTCGGCCGCAAGGGTATAATCATAACCGTCGTCCCCAAGTATCTGTCCAAACAAGTTCCGAACAGCCTTATCATCGTCTACGATCAAAATTCTTGTCATTGTTCTTCCCTTTTATCTTTCAGCCGAACAGTTCCGTATGGAAGCCTGCTCTGACTAAACAAAGTTCACTTCCTTCTATACGGTAGATAAGCAACCAATCCGGTTCAATATGACATTCCCGGCAATCTTTCAGGGTGCCTTTGAGTGGATGATCTTTGTTCTTCGGCGGCAGTTTTTCCGAATTAAGCAGTGCCTGAATGATGTTTTTCAGCTTTTCAGTATCCTTGCCCTGTTTTTTTATTCTCTTTACGTCTCTCTTAAATTGTGTATCACGACTTATGGATCGCATGTGTCTAAATTCCAAGATCATCAAATAGTTCCCGGGCTGATGAAAACCTCTTCCCCTTACCCTGCCTGGAATTCTCAATGGCATTCATCGTCTTTTCGTTTGGAACATGAAGTTCAAATGGCAATCCACGCTGGGCAATTACCTGCCGGTAATAAAGTTCAAATGATTTTGATACCGAAAGCCCTAAATCCTTCAATATTTTTTCGGCCTCTTTTTTGATTTCGGGATCCAGCAGGGCTCTGGCCGTTGCCGTCTTGCTTGTGCCCATCTTATAACCTCCATTTATATTTATAGCATATAATATGCTATCATTGGCAAACTGTCAATGTGTAAAGGTCA
>JADFWA010000325.1 GCA_015222855.1 Pseudomonadota bacterium
CGATTTCCACGTTGGGTTATGTGGTGGGGAAAACCCGGAGCCACTACTCGTGCAATTCTTGCCATAAAATGGAATCATGCTTGTACTGTCATTAAGTCAAGAAATAAGTATGGTGTCCCCAGAATTCCTCCCCTGATTTCCCCCTGATTTTTCGGAGGCGGGCCTCTAATGTGTCGGAAAATGGAGATTACAATTATTTGTTGACATTAGGTGGCAGGATAGGCAGGATATATTTGATAAACAGGGATGGAACATTTGAGATAATTCTGCAACGGCATTTTGTATAGGCAGGGCCAAGGCCTGTCCCCGACTCTGATCGTGGACCCTGCGCTACTAAGGAAATGGGGGCAAAAATGTCGTTGTCGTGACGGTAAACAGGGAGGAGGATAACTATGCTGGAGAAACGGGTGGTCGTCAGGTTAGGGCTCTGCGCGTCTTTGGTGTTCTTTACCATAATAACCCTGTTCGGTTGTGCGGCGAAGACGAAGATACATGGTATCAAGCCTGCCGATATCTCTACGGGAGGCATCCGCACGATGGGGGTCCTCAAGTTTGATGGGGAATATGGAGAGACCGTCCGGGGCGACTTTTATGGTAAACTTGGTGAAGTTGAACATTTCAACCTCGTTGACGTTACGCAGACAGATGCCCTGGACAAAGTAGTTTATGACCAGATAGATGATCCGAGGTTTTTGCCTGCCCTTGAAGATCTGTGTGCTGATGGTGTAATCACGGGACGTGTAACTGTTGGTATCAATGACATCCACGGCACTGATCAGGTCTCGATGAAGGAAGGTACCGGGAGATACGAAAAGAAAAAGAATATCTTTGGCAAGTGGGTTAATGTAGAAATAAAACGTACCGTTCTCAGACCGGTTCCTTATATTATCCGGCAGGCCTCTCTTACCACGGATTTTAAGGTATTTGATCTTAAAACCAAAAGAATCATTGCCACGGGGAAGGTCACGAAAAGTTATAATAAAAAGTTTGGCGGTAAAGGGGAGCATTCGTTTTCCGGTAAGAAACTGAGACGGCTTCCAACTCAGGACCAAAACATACATGAACTTTCCGCCAGGGTTGCCGCAAGGCTTGTCGCAAAAATCTCCCCGACTAAGGTTTCCACGGTTGTGAAATTTGATGAGGGCGGCAAATTCGGGTTTGGTGGCCACAAGATGATAAAACGGGGCATCGAGTTTGCCAAACGCGGGGTCTGGGAAGAGGCGATGGAGATATGGCGAGAGGTGATCAAGGCCGAACCCGGAAACGCTGCGGCATACTATAATCTCGGTGTTGCCCATGAAGGTTTTGGCGACCTGGAAAATCTTGAAATTGCAAGGAGCATGTATAAAAAGGCGGCCAGGTATGGAGACAAGAAACTTTACATAAAGGCCGTAGCAAGGATTAGCACCGCCATCGCGGACCGAAGGAAGTATGAAGAGCAGAAGAATCTGTTAAAGCAAACTCCGGAGAAGGAACCCAAAGAGGGAGGCGTACGGATATATTAGATTCTTTATCCGCAACGTCTACGGTTTTTGCATAGAAAATAAATTCGTAATTCGAATATCGGAAACCGAAAATCGGGGACCGATTTACGAATAACGATTTACGGTTTACGAATTTAGGATTTTGTGTTTCGGATTTTCGGTTTATCTGAATTGAAAGGATCAGTATCATGGGAAGTAAGAATATTGTTTGTGTGAGTGTTTTTCTGGGGGTATTGCTCCTCTGTGTGCCGCTGGTTTTTGGAGAAACCGTTACAGCCGTTGGCCAAGCCATGATTGTTGATGGCGATGATACCCAGGCACGTCGGAAGGCTATTGAGAGTGCCCTGAGAACTGCAGTGGAGGAGGGTGTGGGAACCCTGATTGATTCCCAAACCAAGGTGGTCAATTTCCAGGTTCTGCAGGACAGGATTTATTCCAGGGCGAGCGGTTATGTTGCAGGTTATGACGTATTGTCCGAGGAAAAAGCTCCGGACGGTTCCATGTATACCGTGACTATTCAGGCTGATGTTCAAACGGCCTCAATCAAAAGTGATTTGAGGGCCATAGGTATCCTTATGGAACAGGTTGGTAAACCCCGGTTTATGGCGGTTTATGTGCCTGAGACTATGACTTCCGCCAATCGGTATTCGAGGGTGGTCAGGGCCGCCGAGCAGGCGATCAACGGTGTTTTTGCGCGCAAAAGCTTCATAGTCCTGGATCGTATGTTCATTAACAATGTTTACAATAGGATTGAGCAGGCGGGCCGCATTGATATAGATATGGATGATCTTTCCGCCCTTGCCCTGAAATACAGGGCCGACCTCCTTTTGGTCTATGATGTGCGCGCAATCAGAAAGGTTGGAGGTGGGAGCAAATATTTTGGCGGTGTTATGGTGGAGATATCTCTTCGTGCCGTCGCTCCTGCCACAGCAGACTTGATTGCCCAGAAGGCCGGTGATCTTTATGTCAGGACGATGAGGGCAGCCGGGGACTGTTACGATAACATGCAGGTGGCTGAGGCTGCGGATGCCGTGGGGAAAGCCGTGGCTGAGGCACTGATTGATGACACGCTGGCTTATTTTGAGCGTTCGGTGCATGCCGGGACCCGTATTGATTTATGGTTTCGGAACTTTTCTGAGGAAGAAGTATACACGATTGTGGAGGTAATTGAGCAGATGGGTGACTTCACGGACAAGTTTGTTCGAAATCAATCACCGGGGAACTTCCAGCTTGATGTGAACTATCAAGGGAAGAAATTTGATTTTCAGAAGGAACTCTTCACCGGTCTGAAACAGCACGGTATCCGTTGCCAGTTACAGCAGGCAAGTGGTAATCAAATCCTGATTTTTAAAGAGGGGACGGATAATCCATTCGGGAAAGTAAAAGTCCGTTAAGTATTCTGAAATCCCTCTAACTCCCCTTTAGTAAAGGGGAGAACCTTATACTTTCCCCCCTTTACTAAAGGGGGGCAGGGGGGATTATTATGCATACAGGTCAAGTCCGCTGGTTCCCTTATAGTTAGCAAACAGGGAAGTTACAACACCCTGCTGGCCATATATTGAGCCGTCCTGCACAAGCCCGTATTTCTGCACACCGTTTCTTGACATCTCCGCAAGCTTTGCTTCAACTTTAGTGAAAAAACCGTTTGTCCCCGTGAGGGTTTCTTTGACGGTTCTCATGCTGCTTTGAAGGGCAGGGTTGAACTTGTTGGTAATGCTTACCGTGCCGCCGGTGTTGTATTCCAGGCCAATTTCCCTCAGATTCCTTGAAATTGGTTTAATTTCTTCCATTATACCGGTCTTCACAGTCGAGTTGATATAACGGCTGTTCTGGTCCAGCCAGCTTATATAGCTGTTATATGTAGAAACCATATCATAGAGTTTTTCCTGCACAGGTTTCAGCCCCCCTTTCACCGTAACGTTGACAGGAACTTCGGTGGTATCCAGGAAGGTCATGGTCAGATGGCCGTTATCCGCTGTAACGGTATTGGTATTTGTCGTGGAGAGGGCGTTGTCCAGATAGTACTCGCCTGCCTGGTCCCTCTGGGAGCTATTGTTGATATTGAGGGTTTCAATCATGGTGCCGGTGTCGTCACTCAGGGAGAAGGTCGTACCACCCGCGCTTGCATTTCTCACTGTGAGATATGATACCTTCTCGTGTGGTACCTCCTTGATGGAGCTATCCGGCATGGTGATATAACCTTTCCTCTCGGTTTCGGTGACAAAGGCTTCAATGGAATCATCACCATGGCCGATCGCCCATGCCAGTTTTCTGAGCACATCTTTATTGGTATCCGGATTGGAGCCGCTTTTATCAATGTCGATGTTGAGGGAATAGTCGGTACCGTTTATCGTCAGTGTAAAGGCGTACGTCCCTTCGCTGAAATCTGTAGTCTCATCGCTCACCAGTACGTTGCTTCGCTTGATTTGCGTGGTAGCCAGACGATCAATTTTTACCTGATAGTCAGCGATCTTGGCGCCGGATGTCGCCTGGGCCGCAATCTTATTTGAATCAGAAACGGAAGCCGTGCGAAAATGGTTAGGCGTGTAACCTGAGGGAAAATCAAAGGAATTTAATGACTGATAAAATGTCCGGGTCTTGTCGGCAAAGGTTGTGAGGGCATTGTTCAGTGACCGCTCTTTGGAATGTTCGTTGCGGTTTCTGAACATACCTTCAAGGGCCACCGAAACTTGATTAATATCCCGGGTATATTTAGATGATAATCCTATAAGGGATGTATTCAGTGAGTTAATGGTAAAATTCACGGCTTATCCCCTTTGCAAGAAAGTGTCTAAAGTTGCGGAGTCGAAGCCCCTGCGCTATGTTTCGAAACAGGAAAATATTTCCTTCCTGGCTCCTTTTCATTCCCCTTTAATATATATGAAGATTTCTAACATTCTGAAATTATTGCTTATATGCCCCCAAAACAGTGTGGCACGCTATTTGCTCTATCATAATTCGAAGATTGAAGTTTCAAGTCATCTATCTTCAGGAGGATACCGAGAATGATTGTAGAGAAGGAATTTTTAACTATTAGCGAAGTATCGTTGATAACCGAGGTAGAAGTTCACACCTTGCGATACTGGGAAAAGGAGTTCAGTTTCCTTCTCAGGCCACTGCGGACGAATGGAGGACAGCGAAGGTATGATGAACGTTGTATAGATGTCATACTTACCATAAAGAGGTTGCTGAAGGAAGACGAATATACCATCGCCGGTGCAAAAAAGATTTTAAGGGTAGACTCATACCACGGAGAAGATCGCTTGGCTCAGGCCTCCCTATAAAATATTATCCAGGTAATTCCCCTTTGATGTCCTTTTTTGTTTTAAAATTCCCTTCAAGTCATAATATTCAACATCTAAATTTTCCCTTGCGTGGTTTTCGTAAACAATAACCCTTTCTCTGTTTTCTCCTTCCATCTGCCAGATTCTACCTATAGGCCTCAGTTCAATGATTTCGGCGTCGTCAACTTCGTTGTCTGCAGACATCCTTAATTCCATTATTCTTAAAGTAAAATCCCTTTTGTTCACGACCGCCTCCACAGAAAAATATGTATAAGCTCTATGGTTGTACTATCGACAGGATTGACAATTTACTTTAGATAAAATTAACAGGTTACTTTAGCTTTTTATAAGAAAGTTCTCATTTTGAGGGGTTTGCGGGATGCGCCTCCGGTCATACCCGCGCAGGCGGGTATCCATTCGATTTTAAACTGGATTCCCGTTTCCACGGGAATGACAAAACTTTAATGCTTCGTTGTCTGCCCGGGGCGAATGGTGTTGCAAGAAGGGTGTGGTGGTTATGATTGGTTTATGGCGGAAGTGCATGGGAATCGAACCCACCTGGGACGGTTCTAGCGCCCCACACTGGATTTGAAGTCCAGGAGGCCCACCAGTGACCTTGGCACTTCCGCGCAAAAGGACTAATACCGAACTTGATATTAAATGTCAATGATAGCAGATTGTGGCCGATCTCTGCATAATATTAATGTTTCAGGTATTCCGGCTGTGCAGTCATTTCAAGAGAACTGTCGATTAACTGGACCGTAACCTCGTCACCCGTTGCAACGGATATTACATCTTCCGGGAGGATGATAATACCGTTTGCCAGAACCATCGATTTCAGGATACCGGAACCCTGTTCGCCGGTTGTTGTGACGGTAAATTCACCTTTTTCATAACTTACCCGGCCTCTGATAAAATATGTCAGTCCTTCCTTTTTTTTGATATCTTCCGTGACGGTGGCCTTTATCGCCCTGCGAAATATCTTATTATGCCCCGTTATTTTCAGTATGGATGGCCTTACAAATTGTTCAAAGGTGATCATCGACGATACCGGATTGCCGGGGAGTCCAAAGACCAGTTTTCCGTCTATGGTGCCGAAAGCAAGAGGTTTGCCAGGCCTCTCTGCTACCTGCCGGAATTCGATTTTGACTCCAATTTCATTCATCACATCTTTTACAAAGTCATAATCCCCA